>JAQGJA010000136.1 GCA_028290805.1 Alphaproteobacteria bacterium | reverse complement strand
TTTCTTCCTTCTTGCCCGAATTCGCCTGGGCGGCAGAAACGGTAAAGGCCAGAATTATGGCGCAAAAAGTGGCAGTGACCCGATTCAGGGTAAGGTAATGCATAGGGATTCTCCTGTTGTTCCCTTAGCATATGCAATAAAGATGGAGAAAACGTAAATTATGTATAAGAGTTATTCGGTTTTCGGGCGAATGACTTTGGCCAATGCGTCCAAAGCGGCATTGATCATGCCCGGCTCGCGGCCTTCGTAAAACGCCTTGCCCACTTCGACATAATTGGCCAGAATCAAGGCTGTATCTGTTTCCGGATGGGCGAAAAGCTCCTCTGCCCCGCATAAAAGAATGCACTGGATTAATTGTTCCTGGCTGGCCAAACTCCGGTCGTTATTCAGGGCCTGGCCCATCATTTCCGTCAATAAATCCATCCGTTCCTCGACCCCGGTCAGGATGCCGCGCAACAGGACCATATCAGCGGCGACATAGACATTGCCGTCCTCCTCCAGACCCATGCGGTTATGGGCGTAATCGCCCAAGGCCTGCTCGGCATTCATGCCGTTCTGGCGCATCTGGTACAGGCACTGGACCGCCGCCAGGCGCGAGGCATTGCGCCGCGCCTTGGCCGATCCTTTGATCTGGCGCTTGACGATCGGTATGGGCAAGGATTTCCTGGCTTTGGGCGTTTTGGGGGTCATGTCTGCAAATACTGGTTTTTGAGCTGGACCATTCTTAACGCAGCCCGGGCGGCAGCGCCACCATAATCTTTTTTATCTTTATCCGCACGATATTCTGCCTGTTCCTCATTCTCGCAGGTCAGCACGCCCATGCCCAAGGCCAGATTATGTTCGACCGACAGATCCAGGATTTTGGGAAACACCGCATCCAGAATCTGGTCGTAATGGGTTGTCTGGCCACGAATGACGCAGCCCAGCAGGATAAACCCGTCATATTTTATTGTCCCCTGTACCGCAAAATTCAGCGTGGCCGGCAATTCATAAGCGCCGGAGGTTGTCACGACATCATACGTCGCGCCCGCCGCCACCAAAGCGGCATCCACGCCTTGCAACAAAGCATCGGCAATTTCGGTATAGTAACGGGCTTCGATAACTAGAAAACGGGGCATTATTTTTCCTTTTTAATTTCCAATATCCGTGCCACATACCTCGCCAGCATATCCGCCTCGACATGCACGAATTGTCCAACCTTTAACTGACCAAAGCTAGTGACGTCCCAGGTATGCGGGATGATGTTGATATAAATCCTGTTATCCTGCACATCGTTTACGGTCAATGATGTGCCGTCCAGAGCGATCGAGCCCTTTGCCGCCGCAAGATGCTTTAAATTTTCAGGCAGGGCAAAGATGATTTCGTGACTGTCTTTTATAGGCGTAATGCTGATAACTTCGGCCAACCCGTCGACATGGCCGAAGACCAGGTGCCCGCCCAGCTCGTCGCCCATTTTCAGGGACTGTTCCAGGTTGATGCGCGTGCCAATATCCCATTGCCCAATGGCAGTTTTGCTTAAGGTTTCATTCGATATCTGGACCAGAAAAGAATTCGCCGCCTTTTCCACCACGGTCAGGCAAACACCTGAACAGGCGATGGAGGCGCCCATCGGGATGGAGTCCATCTTGAAATTCGTGCGGATGCGGATTTTCCAGTCGCCGGATTTGTCGATGGAAATAACTTCACCCATATCGGTGATGATGCCGGTGAACATCTTTTATTCCTTTGGCTTTTTGGCAGGCAGGACGATTTCCGGGGAGATTGCCTTCATGTCCTCTTTCAAACGGCTTTGCAATTCGCGGATAAAATCGGTGAAATCTCCGGTATCGCGGAAATCCTGGTAAACGCTGGCGTAACGGACATAGGCGACGCGGTCCATGGAATATAAGGCGTCCATGGTTTTCTTACCGATCAAATCCGTTGGAATTTCATTTTCGCCTAGCAATTCCAATTGCCGAATGATCGAGTTAACCGTTCGCTCTACTTTGTCGTCATCGATGGGCCGTTTTTTCAAGGCGACAAACATCGATTTATAAAGTTTATCGCGGGCAAAAACCTCGACCTCGCCATTGGATTTGCGCACCATCAATTCGCGCAATTGCACGCGTTCATACGAAGTAAAACGCGCCCCGCAGGAAGGACAGGAACGACGCCTGCGGATGGCAGCGGAGTCTTCGGCGGGCCGGGAATCCTTGACCTGTGTTTCCAGGTAACCACAGAAAGGACAGCGCATTTAAGACGCTTCCTGGTTACGGGCAAAGCCGTTGTGATAGATCGGATAACGGTCGCATAACGCATGTACGGCGGCGCGATATTTGCTTTCCACCGCCTCCCCGGTTTTTTCGTTGCGCATATCCAGCAGAAATTCGGAAATGATTGTCCCCACTTCCAGGAAATCGGCGGGCTTGAAGCCGCGCGTCGTCGGTGCGGGCGTACCGAGGCGAATGCCTGAAGTGATGGTGGGCTTTTCCGTTTCGAACGGCACAGAATTTTTGTTACAGGTAATGCCGATGCGGTCCAAGGCATCGGAAACAACATTGCCCTTCAGCCCCAGCGGTCGCAGATCAACCAGCACCATATGCGAGTCCGTGCCGTCCGTGATGACGCCAAGGCCGTTTTGCGACAAGACCTGGGCCAGGACCTGGGCGTTTTTTACGACCGTTTCGGCATAGAGTTTGAATTCAGGCTGCAGCGCTTCTTTGAACGCCACGGCCTTTGCGGCGATGACATGCATCAAGGGTCCGCCCTGAAGCCCCGGGAAAACAGCGGAATTCAGTTTCTTGCCCAAATCGGCATCATCGGCCAGGATCATCCCGCCGCGTGGACCGCGCAGGGTTTTATGCGTGGTCGTCGTCACCACATGCGCATGCGGAAACGGCGACGGATAGGCCCCGGCCACGATCAGCCCGGCATAATGGGCGACATCGGCCATCAATATTGCACCGGCTTTATCGGCGATTTCACGGAAACGGGCAAAATCAATCGTGCGCGGATAGGCCGAAGCACCGCAGATGATCATTTTAGGCTTATGCTCGAGCGCCAGTTTTTCCACGGCATCATAATCGATCAGATGCGTATCTTCGCGCACCCCATAGGTCACGGCATTAAACCATTTGCCGGAAAGATTGGGGCGCGAACCATGGGTCAAATGCCCCCCCGCATTCAGATCCATGCCCAGGATGGTATCGCCCGGCTGCAACAGCGCCAGCAGGACGGCCTGGTTCGCCTGCGAGCCGGAATTGGGCTGGACATTGGCGTAAGAGCACCCAAATAATTTACAGGCGCGCTCGATCGCTTTTGCTTCGGCGATATCGACGAATTCACATCCGCCGTAATAACGCTTGCCCGGGTACCCTTCGGCATATTTATTGGTCAGTACCGACCCTTGGGCCTGGAGCACGGCATTGGAAACCAGGTTTTCAGAGGCAATCATTTCAATGTGGTAATGCTGGCGCTGGTATTCCTGTTGGATCGCCTCGAAAATTTCGGGATCGGCCTCCTGGAGCTGCGAGGTAAAAAACGGCGAGATCGGTGCGTTGTCATTCATGACGGCAATATTCGCAGGAAATGGCATCTGCGTCTCCTTCTAGGGCTAAATTGTACCGGATTTTAGCCGTTTTAAGGGCTTGCGTCGAGCGCTTCTTTTATTCGTGTTCGAACATAATCGCATCTATTTTCAGCACACGTTCCTGGTGCCGCCCGCCTTCAAAGGCGGTTTCTGCAAAGGCCTGGACGATCTTTCGCGCCAGATCGGGAGACAAAACCCGCCCCGCCAGCGCCAGCAGATTGGCGTCGTTATGCCGCCTTGCCAGCATCGCCGTTTCAACATCGCCGCACAGTGCACACCGTATCCACTTGAAACGATTTGCAGAAATGGAGATACCAATCCCGGTGCCACAGATTACCACGCCCCAAACGGCATTGCCGTTCAAAATCGCCTGGGCCGCCGCCTGGCCAAAATCGGGGTAGTCGACGGAATTGGTGGAATCGGTGCCCAGATCCAGCAAAGGGCAATCCTGCCCCTGCAGCCAGGCGGCGACTTCCTGTTTAAGAGGGAAGCCGGCATGGTCCGAGGCGATGACGGCCTGGTGTTTAAGGAAGGTCATAGGGAATACAATTCGTAACGGGTGGTGACGGTATATAATTCGTCTGTCTCCAGCACGAATTTTTCAGGGTCTTCCTGGTTGAACTGGTCCACGTAATTGGGAACCGTCTCCATGACGATAAATTGCTGTCCGGCGGGCGGGATATACATCATGTAATTAATTTCTTTGGCATCGCCGATAATGCGCAGGCCGATCCCGTCTTCGGGGCGCGTCAGGGTCACAGGTGTTTTCAGGCCAAGGAAACAATTATCCAAGGCATCCTTGCCGCCGAAACCCTGGCCGATTGCCTGCTGGAAATTGGAGATGGCACGGCCATTGCTGCAATCCCATTCCGGCGGGATGGCGGTGAATTCACGGTGATGCATCACTTCGTCGCAAAGCTGGACTTTCTCGGCTGTAAAACGCACCACGCTTTGCGGCGTCGTCAGGCAAAACGGATGTTCCCCGATGGTAAAAGGCAATCTTTCCCCGCGATTGATAATAGAAGATGTGACCACCAGCGCATCATCTTCCATTGTAATGATGCGTTCCGCTTCGTATTTATAAGGTGTTTCGCCATTCTTTTTATCGATGGTTAGAACCAATTGGTTCTTTGCTGTCTTACATCCCTGCCACTGCGTATCCGGTCCCCAGGCATCGCCATGCAGGGCGTTATGCGGCGCTTCATCGGGAAACAAGGGCAGTTTGTAAACGCGGCCTTCGAATGTCAATTCGCCCTTGGCGATGCGGTTGGTATATGGCGCCATCAGAAAGCTGCCATATTTTTGCAGCAATGGGTCATAGGGCTTGAAGACATCAATATTTTTATATTGAAATGCAGAGATCACGCCGCCTTTTTCCGGGATGGCGGAAAGGGAACAGTTTTTTGAAGCAATCGAAAAAGGCATGATCAGTCTTCCTTATCAAACAATTTTACGGCCCGCATGATCTGTTCGGCATATTGGGGGATATTGACAACGCGTTTGAGGTTGCCGCTGCTGGCGCGTTCGATCTGACAATAATCCCACAGGCCGCTATTATGATAATGCTCTTCATTGTACCAGTCATAGCGGTCGATGATGGGATAGAAACACATGCCAAGAATATTCACGCCTTTGTCTTGCGCTTTTTGCACTTCGTCGATGATCTCGATCGCCCATTCGGCGCGGCCTTCGCCAAAATGGCTGGTCTCGCTTAAGATCAGCGCATGGTCCGGATAACGCTTTTGCACATTCTGCAGCATCACGCTGAAATCCAGCCAGCGATCATCTCGCGGCTTGATGTGCCATGGGATTTCATGTTCATTAATGGGCGGAAAGACAATCTGGTTATTGTGATATAAATTCGCACCGATGATGCCCAGATATTTTGGTGCACCGCCCAGTTCGGGACGCTTGCGCCCGCACAGCATGTCCCAGGTTTCATATTGCAGTTCATTAAAGCTTTTCGCTTCATGTGCGACATCGGGACGGCCGCGCGGCGAAACGACATTCAGGATCGGGTCGATATTGACGATCTGCACATCGGGATCGATGACCCAGATAGCATCCATGGAGGCGATAACGGCGCGCACGATCTGTTCCTTGACTTCCCAGCCCCTGCCCGGCGCGAAAGGCAGCATGAGCTGCGCATCGACGGCATAGGCCATGAATGAAGGTTCGTTGATCGGCGCATAAACGCGCGGCTGGGTCAGGCCCGCTTTGAGGTCTTTTTCCTTGATAAAACGATGCAGCGCCACGCTGTAATTCACAAAGCGCGGCACAAAATCAGGGCTGAGGAAATCCAGCGTGCCGGGACAGCCATAATGGCAAAAGCTGAAAATCTGCTGGATGCGGAATTCATGCCCGGCATCGATAAAGGGTTCGATCACGCTGAAATCATACTGACCTGGGATTTGTTCGATCATCGGCCATTGCGACCCTTCGCGTACCACCTTGACGCCCAATTCTTTCAGCCGCCGGTAATCCTCGCGGATTTGTACGTCATGCTGGGTTGCCTTGATCATGTTGAGGCGGCATTCGGTGAAAACGCCAGGGGCCGTTTCCTTGCGCACGACGGAATCGGCGGATTCAAACCCGGCCATGACAAAGCCGGAAAAAGGAGAAGTTACAGATATCATATGACGGTTATCCCTTGATTATAATCGGTAAGGGATTTTAGAGCACGGGGCAAAGCCGGTACAGTAAAAAATGCGTAAGCCTTATCAGGCCAGAGTAAGCGGCTCTTCGACCAGTTCCTGGGTGCATTTGATCTGGTGCGCGTAGTCCTTTACGATGACGCGTTTTAAATGCCCGTCGCTCTGGATCTCATAATCCCAAAGGCCGCTATTGTGCCAGTGTTCCGGGTCGTCCCAGTCGGTGCGGTCGATGATCGGATACAGGCAGACACCCATGATGGGGATATGGCGCTTTTTCAACAACAGCACATCGATGGTGATTTCCTGCAGCCATTCGGCGCGGCCCACGCCGACATGGCTGGTCTCGCTCAGGATAAAGGGGCGTTTATAGCGATGATAAAGTTCGGGCACAATCTCGCTGAAACGTCTCCAGCGGTCGTCGCGCGGGCGCGTGGCCCAGCACAATACATTGCCGACCGGATGCTCCCACTGGTTGATGTGATAGAAATTGACGCCGATGATATCCAAATATTTCGGATGCCCGCCCAGTTCCGGCTGGGCCATCCCGGCCAGCATGTCCCAGGCTTCGTATTGCGTGTCATGGAAAACTTTGGCTTCGTCCAGATGATGCTCTATCCCGCGCGGATGCATGATGCTTAATAACGGATCGACATGGATGAAACGCGCGCGCGGATCGACTTCCCATACCGCGTCCATCGCGGCGATCGCGGCGCGAACCAGGATTTCTTTCAGTTCCACGCCGCGCCCGGCAGCATGCGGATACATTAGTTGCCCGTCGGTTGCGCCCCAGGCCAGATAGGAAATTTCATTCACCGGCGCATAAAAAGGCGTGTTATCTTTTCCGGCAGCAATAGCTTTGTCGCGCAGATGCCGCGCCACGGCAGAAGAATAGGCACGAAAACGCGGCACGAAATCGTCCCCGAAAATATCCAGATCATCCGGCCAGCCGTAATGCATTAAATTCCAGATGACCTGGATATCGTTATCCAGCGCGGCATCGGCGATGGAATCAAGGGAAGAAAAATCATAAACGCCCGGACTGGTTTCAATCAGGTGCCAGCGCGTGCCGTCGCGGACGGTCTTTAAACCAACTTCATTGACAAGCGCGTAATCCGTTGCAGCCTGGGTATCATGCTGGGTCGAGGCGATCATGTCCAGGCGGACATGGGATTTATTCATATGCGTCGCTGATTCAAAGCCCCCCATCATGAAAGATGCGAAAACTTTCTCGGGCGGCTCAGCGTGGCTCATTGCAAATCCTTGTCAAAAAAATACAAATACAGGAAGCATCAAAAGGCCGAATATGATTTTACCCCGCAAAATGCAGGGAGAAATCATATCAATTCTTTAAAATGCCAAAAGGCGGGATCAACGGCCCAGAGGAATGACCATGCTGACGTTACGTAACGATTATGTAGCAATTCCCCTGCAAAGTACAGAAAAATTTTCCGGACCTTCAAGCGAATAGTTAAACAATAATCTGGCCATTATGAAGCAAATCATCCAGGTTCACGCTTGATACATTGTGAATTACGGCAACCTGGGTTGACTCAAACGCCGTTCCTGCACCATCGCGGTCAAGCGAAAGCTGTGTATCGCGGCCGCTGGTGCTGGTGGAAAAATAGTTATTCAACAAATCATTAAGCGGATCAAAGTCTTCAAACAATCCGGCCAGATCCAGCTTGTCGCCTTCCGCCGCATTGAAGCCATAGATGTGATCGACGCTGCCCGTATCATGCAACACATAGGTATCGGCGCCGGCACCGCCGGTCAGCATGTCGCTGCCCAGCCCGCCATCCAGGATATCGTTGCCGTCGTTGCCGACCAATTGGTTGTTGCCATCATTGCCGGTAATCCGGTTATCCAGCTCATTGCCTTTCAGGATCAATGCGGCATGACCGGTATCGGAGGCATCCAGGTTTTCCTGATTGGCGCTTAGATTGAATGTGGCACTGGCCGCCGATGTTGCACCGTGCAGATGAATCGTATCGATCCCTTCATTGGCGTTCTCGTAAATGCCATCCTCTATTTTGGCAACGCCTGCAGAGGTAACGATATCCACGTCATATACATCATTACCATTGCCGCCATATAATTTATCAATGCCTGCGCCGCCATAAAGATGGTTGGCACCGTCGTTGCCGGTGATCGTATTGGCAAGGGCATTGCCCGTACCGCTCAAATCATCATGGCCTATCAAGGTTAAGTGCTCGACATTCACGCCCAATACATAGCTGATGGCCGAACGCACCGTATCGCTGCCGCCGACAGAACCGGCCACCAATTCCTGGACGATATCATCTGCGCTGTTCACGATATAAATATCATGCCCTGTCCCGCCCAGCAAAAGATTGATCCCTGCCCCGCCATCCAGCATGTCATTGCCAGAACCGCCGTCCAGCGTATCATTGCCCAGGCCGCCGAACAGATTATTAGCTGCCGAATTACCGGTCAGGATATTATCGACATCGCTGCCGATGATATCGAACAGTCCCGAAGCATTGCCCACGCTCATATTTTCGATATGGGCAAAATTCGCACCATTCATATCCAGTATAACCGATTGCAATGATGCATTGGCATAGCGGATCAGGACGGTATCGTTGCCCTGGTCCACATATTCGCGGGCGATGTCCATGGCATCATAAAACGTATAAACATCATTGCCGCGCCCGCCGATCATCAGATCATTGCCCAGCGCACCATCCAAGGCGTTATCGGCATTATTCCCGGTCAGGATGTTATTGGATGCATTGCCGCGCAAGTTGAGCAAACTCATGCCGGTCAGTGACGCATCCAGGTTTTCAATGGCCGAACCAAGGGTCAGCGTCGTTGCCGCATCCAGTGCAACCTCACCGCGCAGGCGGATCAGGTCGGTGCCCTCGTTCTCATACTCGACAATTTTGTCTTCAAAAGATGCGACTATGCCCGATTTGACAAGGTCCACAATATAAGTATCATTGCCCTGGCAGCCATACATGCTGTCGGATCCTTAACCTCCATCCTTGTTATTGCCCTAAACATTGCAGGTCATGATGTTGTTCAGTTCGTTGCCGGTCGCCTTGATATTGCCAACCCCGGTCAGGACGATGTTTTCGATATTGGCCTGCATGATTGTACTGACCGAAGACTGGACGGTATCGGTGCCGCCATCAATGGCTTCGATGGTAAGGTCTGCAGCGTCATCCATGATATATAAATCACTGCCCGCGCCGCCGATCATTTTGTCGATGCCTTTGCCACCGTCCAGCGTATCGTTCCCGCCCCCTGCATCCAGCGTGTCATTGCCTTTATCGCCTTTCATGAAATTGTCCGA
>JAQGJA010000185.1 GCA_028290805.1 Alphaproteobacteria bacterium | reverse complement strand
ATGTCGTCGATCAGGCGGTGTTCGTAAAACAATCCGGCCGTTTTGAATTTATCGGCAAATTCGCTGTCGAAAATCTGTTGGAAGATATCTTTGAAACGCCCGTCATAGGTTTTCAGGATGGTGTTCTTGGTGGAAAGATAAACCGGATAATTGCGCTGCAAACCGTAATTGAACGAGGCGCGCGCAAATTCCGTGATCGAGGAATCCAGATTGTACATGCCCATGGCAACACCGGGCTCGTCGAATTTAAAGACTTCCCAGCTTTGCGCCGTCCCGTTTTCCGGCGTAAACGTCATGGTCAATGTGCCCTTGCCGGGAATGGTGATATCGGTGGCTTTATATTGATCACCGAATGCATGACGCCCCACAACCATAGGCTTATCCCAGCCGGGGACAAGGCGCGGGACGTTTTTCATGATGATCGGCTCGCGGAACACGGTGCCGTTCAATATGTTGCGGATCGTGCCGTTGGGGGATTTCCACATTTTTTTCAGGTTGAATTCTTTGACGCGGCCTTCATCGGGGGTAATGGTGGCGCATTTGACGCCGACGCGGTATTGCTTGATGGCATTGGCGGCATCGACCGTGATCTTGTCTTTGGTTTCATCGCGTTTTTGCACCGACAGATCGTAATATTTTAAATCCACTTCCAGGAAAGGATGGATCAGTTTTTCCTTGATCCAGGCCCACATGATGCGCGTCATTTCATCGCCATCCAGCTCGACAATCGGGTTTTTGACTTTGATTTTGTTCATGGTTTGCCCCAGTGGAATTAGGTAGGTGGAATTAGGTTGATTAATGCTGGTCACTAGCTTAGCTTAATAATTATTACTGGCAAGATGACGTTTTTGGCGATGGGGTTATGTATGATTTTGGGCGCCTGTGGGAATTCCTATTACAGCGGCCCGAAATCGGATCATTTTGACGGCAAGCGTTTTCATGCCCCCGAGCCGATTGAAAAGAAAAACTGGCTGGCCGTGGCGCGCTGGCGTTTTACCGCCGAGCGGGAAAAATGGCCGGAATGGGTCGAAATCACGCCCGACAAACCGCCCGCCCGCGTGCAAGGGACGGCATTGCGCGCCGTGTTCGTTAATCACGCTACGATTTTACTGCAGACGCGCGGCCTCAATATCCTGACCGATCCGATCTGGTCAGAGCGTTGCAGCCCGTTTTCCTTTATGGGTCCCAAACGCGTGCATGCGCCGGGTATCGTTTTTGAAGACCTGCCGAAAATCGACCTTGTTCTGATCAGCCATGCCCATTACGACCATCTGGACCTGCCCACGGTCAAACGCCTGGTGGCACGCGATAATCCGCTTTTCGTTGTCCCTTTGGGCGTTGATACCATCCTGCGCAAGGCCGTGCCGGATGCACGTATCACCACGCTTGACTGGCACCAAGCCCATTCCTTCAACCAGGGTTTGACCATCCATGCCGAACCGACCCAGCACTGGTCGGCGCGCAAGCCCTGGGATAACGGCCAAAGCCTTTGGGCCTCCTACGTGCTGGAATTTCCCGAAGACAAACTTTATTTCTCAGGTGATACCGGCTATGCCTCGGGCGCGATTTTCAAGGAGATCGGCAAGAAATACGGGCCGATCCGTTTCGCCATGATCGGCATCGGCGCCTATAGACCGCGCTGGTTCATGCAGCCATCGCATATCGACCCGTCCGAAGCCGTCAAGATCTTCCAGGATATCGGAGCCCAACACGCCATTCCCATGCATTTCGGCACATTCCCTTTAAGCGACGAGGGGCGGGACGAGCAGGTTACCGACCTAAACGCAGCTTTGGAAAAAGCAGGAATTCCGCACGAAAAATTTCGTGCCTTACAAGCGGGTAAAAGCTGGTACGAGCCTGAATAATATAACTTCAATATGGAGGAGGCCACCATGAATTACTCTCTATTTTTAAAATGCTTTAAATATTTTTATCTGTTCGCATCCCTGGCTTTTTTAATCGGCTATGTTTTATTAATAGGTGCAACGCATATGGGACATGACGAATATTATCTTCGAAGTGAGCCCGGCCGATCTCTTTATGGGTATATGGTCTGCAATGCGACTGGTCAGATAATGATTTCCTATGAGGAAAGATCCAGTTGTTACGATAATGAAAGAAAAAAATGGATTGCAGTAGACGATTGGCGTTTCGGTGGATACGAGGTTTGCAAGGCAAGTCTGGAAAAAATTTCCGATGATAAAGGTAGGGAAGAATGCCTGGAAAACGCACTTGCTACCGGAATTAAAATTTATGATCCGGCAGTAGATTATTATAGTGGAAAGCTGGAAGACGCAAAAGCCATCTGGAGCATAGGAATGCCGCTTTATTTCTTTATTTTTCTGGTGTTTGATATCCTCCTGGCTTTTTCTAGGCCAAGAGGTCTTCTATATTCCGGCATCGTCTTGGTTCACTGCGGCACGATTGTTGTATGGTGCTTCTATGGCTTGGAAACCCTAAGAGCTGGCCTTTCCTGATTTATTCAGGAAGCGATTAACTTACGTCCCGCCCGTAAATATCCTCAAACCGCTCAATGTCATCTTCGCGGCAGACACCGCGCTGGATTTCCTTGACGACGGCGTTGACGGTGCCGCGATTGGCCATGCGGTGGACGGCGCCCTGGGGGATATGGACGGTTTCGCCGGGATTGAGGCTGAGGATCTCGTCGTTGCGGGTGACCTCCAGAACGCCTTCCAGCACGGTCCATTCCTCGCGGCGCAATTTATGCGATTGCAGGGAAAGGACGCCGCCGGGGGTCACGATGATGCGCTTGATGCAGAACTCTTCATTATTCTCGGTGCCCAGGTCCAGGACCTCCCATTCCCCCCAGGGACGGGTGTCGCGTTCGCCGGGTTTATAAGCGGGCATTGTATTATCGGTCATGAATTGCCTTTCTGAAATATGAAATAATGTATATCGGTGCGGCTTTGGCAATGCAAGACCTCGACAAGAGGGGCTTATGCCGTTAGAAAGGGTAAAAAACGAACAGGATTGACGATGCTCGAGCAACTTGCCCATATTTTGACCATGCAGGGTTTTATCAGCGTGCTGACTCTGACAATGCTGGAAATCGTGCTGGGCGTCGACAATATCGTCTTTATTGCCCTGGTAATCCAGCATCTGCCGCGCGACAACCGGGAAAAAGCCCGCCGTATCGGCCTTATCCTGGCTTTGGGCTTGCGTATTTTATTGCTGCTCAGCATCGCTTGGGTGCTCAGCCTGACCAAGCCTTTCGTTACCGCTTTTGGCAAATCCTTTTCAGGCAAGGATGTCTTGCTGATTTTGGGCGGTTTATTCCTGATTTACAAAGCCACGACCGGCGTCCACGAGATGTTTTCCGACGAGGACGAACAGAAATTGCGCGACAGCAAGGGCAATATGCTCGCCACCGTAGTGCAGATCATGCTGATCGAC
>JAQGJA010000117.1 GCA_028290805.1 Alphaproteobacteria bacterium | reverse complement strand
GTCTGAATGAAACCCGCCTCAAGGTAAAACGCCTCAGCGATATCGAATTGCAGCAATTCCTGGCCACGAATGAATGGCAGGGCGTGGCCGGCTCTTACAGGCTGGCTGGCCATTTCATGCAACATATTACGTCTTTACAAGGGTCGCCATCCGGTGTAATTGGACTACCCTTATATGAAACTGCTCAGCTATTGAGAGGGTTGGGATATAATGGAACTAAGGCATGACACACTTGACGGCATGCATCTGGCGGCGGTAATCGAACGCGACCAGCTGGTGGCCCTTTATGCCCAGCCCAATGACGAGCGCCCCTGGCTGGGCGATTATTACGTGGCCCAGGTCACGCGTTACGCCCCGGCCCAGCGCGCCTATTTCATCGATATCGGCGAAAAGGACGAAGCCTTCCTGCCCCATGCCGAAGCCGCGCTGCTTGCGCCGGGCCAGAAAATCATGGTCCGCGTCGAGCGCCCCGCCACAATGGATAAAAAAATCCGCTGTTCTTTGATCGACATGGGTGATGCCACCGCCATCGGCCGTGTCGGCCTGGGGCCCAATGTGCTGGGCATGGCCCAGCGCGATTATCCCAGCGCCCAATTGGTCCTGGCCGGGATGGAGGACTATGATAATGTCATCCTGGATTTGCTGGAACCAAAGGTAAATGTCCAGGACGGCATCGATATCGTGATCGAATCCGTCACCGCCCTTACTGCCATTGACGTCAATAACGCCGATCCGAAACTGCAGCCGCTGGAGGTGAACCGCCTGGTCACCCGCAGCATCGCCCAGCAATTGCGCCTGCGCAATATCGGCGGCCAGGTCGTGGTCGATTTCCTGCGCCTGCGCGACCCCAAGCATAGGGCCAGCCTGGAATCGGCCATCCAGCAGGCCGTGACCCTGGACCCCAGCCCTGTCCAGCTTTATGGCTTTACCCGGCTGGGCCTGTTCGAACTGACCCGGACCAAGCGGGGTTTGCCGCTGGAGACGGTTTACGCCCTCAGCAATGGCGCTTAATTTCATTAAACGATAAAATTCTGTACTTATGGAATAATACAGGCTATGATAGGCGCTATAAATATCCAAACATAGGATAGGCCATGCATATCGTCCGTGATGACCCCATGATTATTTCCATGGCCGAATATAAAAAGGCCCACGCCACTAAATGGCAGCGTTTCCAGGATAACAAAAAGTTCGTTTTCTTATGCGGCGCATTGCTGACCGCAACAGTGCTGCCGGATAAATGGCGTACCGGGGAAGATGTTCGCGTCGATGCCACGGCCGTTTCAAATACCCGCCTTCTCCCTGCTGAGTTTACAGGCCAAAAGGACAATGCCGCTTTTCGCCAGACCAGCAACCTTGCCAACGAGCCCGCACGATAAGTTTTCCGTCCGTCTTAACCAAGAGAACTTGCGCCTTTGGCGCTATCGTGCCAAAACGGAAAACATAAATAAATTTACCGTAAGCGAGCACCTGAATGAGTTCTGCCAATATTAAACTGACCACGCTGGATAACGGCCTGACCATCGCCACCGATTGCGTCGAAAGCGTCAAAACCGTTTCCGTCGGCCTGTGGAACCGCGCCGGTTCCCGTTATGAAACAAAAGAGAATAACGGCGTCGCCCATTTCCTGGAGCATATGGTTTTCAAGGGCACCGAAAAACGCACGGCGCTTGATATCGCCAAGGAAATTGAAAATGTCGGCGGTTACCTGAACGCTTTTACCGGTAACGAGATCACCGCTTATTACGCCCGCGTGATGCAAGAAGACGCTGCATTGGGTCTGGATATCATCAGCGATTTATTGCTGAATGCCACTATGTCCGAAGCCGAGCTGGAAAAAGAGCGCGGCGTGATTTTACAGGAAATCGGCATGTATATGGACGATCCGCAATCGCTGGTCGGCATGAACGCCCAGCGTGTGGCGTTCGGCGACCATCCCTTGGGCTGGTCCATCCTTGGTCCGGAAAACCTGATCGCCACCATGCCGCGCGATACTTTGCAGGAATTTTTGCGCACCCATTACGCGCCCAACGCCATGGTGCTGGCCGCATCCGGTGCGGTCAACCACGATGCCTTGGTCGATCAGGCGCAGAATATCTTCGGCCATCTGACCAAAAAAGAAATGCCCGGTTTCGCCAAGGCCGAATATGTCGGCGGCGACCACCGCCAGCAAAAAGAGCTGGAACAGACCAATGTCATCCTTGGCTTTGAAGGCGTCAATTATCACAACGATGATTTTTACACCATGTCCATCCTGGGCGTTATTTTAGGGGACGGCATGTCCTCGCGCCTATTCCAGGAAATCCGCGAAAAACGCGGTCTGGTCTACAGCGTCGGCGCCTTTATCGATGCCTATCAGGATGGCGGATTATTCGGCATCCATGCCGGCACCGGCCCGCAACTGATGACCGACCTTATCCCCGTTCTGTGCGACAATTTGTTGTCGGCAGCCGGTACCTTTACCAGCGAGGAAATCAAACGCGCCAAGGCCCAGTTCCGCGCCCAGAACGTCATGGCCCTGGAAGGCACCTTCCGCCGCGCGGATCGTTTGGCCCAGAACATCATCAAGCATGGCCGCCCGATCCCGCTGGAAGAAATCCTGGCCAAAATCGATGCCGTCACCGCCGAAGACCTGGACCGCCTGGCCAAACAGATCTTCAGCTCCAAACCCACCTTCGCCACCGTCGGCCCCATCGGCCAGGTCGAAAGTTTCGAAACGATCGAGAAGCGTTTGGCGGCTTAACAGATATTGTCATGCTGAACTCGTTTCAGCATCCATAAGCCGTTATTGCCGGACCATGGACCCTGAAATGAATTCAGGGTGACAGAGTGGAACAATTATTCCCGCACAACCTTTGCCACCGCCAGCACATCCACCGATTTAGCGCCGGCCTTTAACAAAACCTTGGCGCATTCATTGACGGTCGCACCGCTGGTATAGACATCGTCTAACAGCACGATGTTTTTACCCTGCACGATGCGCAAATATTTTTCCGGCACGGCAAAGACGCCGTGAATATTTTCCAGCCGTTCATTTTTTGTCTTGCGCCCCTGGGGCGGGGTGGATTTCGTACGGCGCAAGGCATGATGCGAAACCGCAATTCCGCACTGTTTCGACAAGGAATTGGCCAGCAATCCCGCCTGGTTATAACGCCGCTTCAACAGCCGCCAGCGATGCAGCGGCACCGGGATCAACAGATCGG
>JAQGJA010000083.1 GCA_028290805.1 Alphaproteobacteria bacterium | reverse complement strand
GATTGACGGAATCAGCTTGAAAGACCGCGGCAGAGTTCGTGAAAAAAGTTTTTCCATCGGAAAAACCTCGGTTCAGTTTGTGCTGGGCGATATAGCGCAAGCACGTTTCTGCCAAGCAGTTATCGTTCCTCATTTCCCTCATAAGGCTTCTATACGTAGCGTTGCGGGAACTTTTATCCGCAGCGACTATCAAAACGATATCGATGATTTTGCAAAAGAAATGGAGAACAACAACCAGCCTTTAGGTTATGGCACTGTTCATCCACGTAAAAGGACATACGGAAAGGAATTGACGAATTTAGGCACGCCCGATTACTTCTTTCACGCAATCACGGTGGTGCAGGAAAACAATTCGCAATTCAACGCCGTGCGCATGGCAACTGAACAGGCAGGACTGGCTGCGGTTGGTCTTTCCGATGACGAACATGAAATCAATAAAATTGTCCTGCCCGCACTTGGCACCGGCGTGCAGGGCCACTTAAAAGGTTATCAATCGGCACGGGCGATTTATGCCGGAATAAATGACTTCACGAACAGGGTCTCCCCTAAAAATGCTGAAAAAGTAAGTTTCCACATTTATATTAAGGACGACGCCATGCATGCGCCAATCATGGATGAATTTCTAGCCGTGATGAAAGATGTATCTTACTTAAATGTGCCAAAAGAAGGTGAAATCGGTAAAAAGCAAATCAATACTGATAAAATTCTGGATCATATCCGGACAGAAAATGCATTGACCGAGGCCTATAATTTGTCAAAAGCCTATCAAAGCGATTATGCGCGGTATGACTTATAAAATTCTAAACCATTTTACTTTGTCACGAAGCCAGCAGCGATAAAGAATATCTTTCGTACGCGGCCAGTTCCCGGGCCGGTACATTGTCCGTGCGCATTTTCGACAGCATCGTATCCATGAACGCAACCATCACGCAGGCATATTTATTTTCGTTCATGCAATCTTCGGCATCGCGTTTTTGAAAAGCGCGCATCTGTCGGCGGTCATTATTCCGGTCATTACTGGTCTTATCATCCGTGAAAAACGGCAATTGCTTATGCGGGAACCTGGAAAAGCATTTATCCTGAAACAGGGTCAATAATTTAATTTCAGTTTTCGGCTCGAACAGGATGTCCGCCGTAAATTCCATGACCTCATCCAGGTCTTTTTTATTCTCGCGGAAATGACGCTGTCTTTCCAGCGAAGCGTGCATATTTTCCAGGAATTGTTTTTCGGTCATTTTATGCATGGCTGAACAAGCGCAGAATTACCCGGCCGCGCATCCCGCATAGGCATGCGATACGGCGACATAGGCTTTGATGCAGCCGTCAAGTTTCCGCTTGGTAATCTCCGGATTGATATCGGACAATCTTCCCATCGAACCCATTTCCTGTTGTGCATCAGCGTTCCCACGGGAATCGGGCAGGTCGGCCTCAAGAGTTCCCTGCGCTGCTTTTATAAAACATTGCAGCGGGTCTTTTTCTTTTTCCACCGCCACGACGGCATAGGAAATCATGGTCTTCTGCCTGTTCGTTAGGCCGTCAACATAATAATGCCCTTCTTCTTTCGAGATGGCGGTAAAAAAAGAATGGGCCATGGGAACGGCCCCTTTGGAAATAAGCATCGTAACCTCCATGACATTAAGAAAAAATATAATATCTCAAAAAGCCCATGGAAAGCAAGAAAATTATCGGGTTACAGCGCCGCGCCGTCCTCTTCGCCGGTGCGGATGCGGACGACGCGTTCGAGGGTGGTAACAAAGATCTTGCCGTCGCCGATGCGGCCCGTGGATGCGGCGTTCTTGATGGCGTCCACCACGCTGTCAACCTTGTCGTCGGTGATGGCGACCTCGATTTTTACCTTGGGCAGGAAGGTGACCTTGTGGTCGGTGCCCCGGTAAATATCGGCCTGGCCTTTCTGCTGGCCGTATCCTTTGACCTCGGTCGCCGTTAGCCCCTCAACCCCCATGCCGGTCAGGGCATTGCGGACGTCTTCCAGCTTGAATGGCTTGATGATGGCGGTGACAAGTTTCATGGGATCGGGGTCCTTTGCATCCGAGGTGTAATTCCTTATAATCCACAATATGAAACGCAGCAAGACAGACATCCTCATCATCGGCGCCGGCATGGCCGGGCTTTCTTTGGCCGGGCTTTTAGCGCAAAGCGGGTTTACGGTCACGGTGGTGGACCGTGAGCATCCGGATGTGCTGGCGAGCGAAAGCCATGATGGGCGGACCGTGGCCCTGTCGATGGGGACGCGCGACGTGCTGGCGCCTTTGGGGATTTGGGACACGATCCTGCCGCATGCCGCCGCTATTACCGAGATCGATGTGCAGGAAGGGCATGACCCGTTTCTGCTGAATTTCACCAGCGATGCGGTCGGGGCCGAAGCCTTTGGCTGGATATTTCCCAATTCGGTGGTGCGCAAGGCCTTGTATGAAAAGGCGCGGGGGCTGGGCGTTGTGTTCATGCAGGGGGCGTTGTGGGATATTAAGTTCCCTTCTTCCCCGGCGCAGGCCGGTGAGCGCATCACCGCCCTCCTGCAAGCGGGCGGGGAAATCAGCGCCGCGCTGCTGGTCGGGGCGGATGGGCGGTTTTCCCGGGTGCGGGATTTATGCGGGATCAACGGGGTAAACCTGTCTTACAGGCAGACGGCCCTGGTTGGGCTGGTCGAGCATGAATTGCCGCATCAGGGCCTGGCGGTCGAGCGGTTTTACCCGACCGGGCCCTTTGCCGTGCTGCCTTTTACCACTATCAAAAACATGCATCGCTCGGCCATTGTCTGGACCTTGGACGATAAAAATCCGGGGCCGGATAAAGCGGATCATGCGGCGATTACGGCTGGGCTGGCGCCGCTGTTCGATGCGCGCTACGGCAAAATCAAGGCTGTGGGAAAATGGGCGTCTTATCCTTTGTCCCTGTTCCATGCCAAGGAAATGACGGCGCCCCGCGTGGCCCTGATCAGCGATGCGGCGCATGCGATTCATCCGATTGCGGGCCAGGGCTTGAATCTGGGCATGCGCGATGTCGCCGTGCTGGCCGGGCTTTTGGCGCATGCCAGGGCAATGGAGGCCGATATTGGCGGGACCGAATTGCTGGAAGAATATGGGCGGGCGCGGCGTTTCGACGTCTTTGCCATGGTGGCGGCGACGGATATTCTCAACCGGCTCTTCGGCAACAAAATGCGTTCCATCCGCTGGCTGCGTAGCGCAGGATTGGGCGTTGTCAACCGCCTGCCGCCGCTGAAGCGGTTTTTTGTGCAGACCGCAATGGGGCGGTGATTGTTTATTGGGTGCAATCCTCATTTCTTTTTTACGGGCAGGGCAATTAAACTTGACTTTGTTATATTATAACATTACAGGTTTGAGTCATGAGCCAAAGCCCAACCGCCTCTGTTGCCGCCGCCGTTCCTGCCAATGTCCGCAAAACGGGCTGGATGAACGCAGCGACCAGCTTGATTCTGGTGCCGGTCAAACAGCATGCGGTATGTTGCGGGTTAGTGCCCATGGCCGCTGCGGTGATGGGCAGTTCAGCCGCGGTGGAGTGGCTG
>JAQGJA010000081.1 GCA_028290805.1 Alphaproteobacteria bacterium | reverse complement strand
TGTTGCTGGCGCGAATTGTCCCATTGGATGTTGTTGCCCGCTTGACCGGAGGAGGTGCGGACGGGTGCCGTCTGGCGCGTTGTGGCGACACGGGCCGTTTGCGCCTTTTTGGCTTCGGCGTTCTGGCTGATCTTCGGCGCTGTTTCCTGGTTGTCCAGATTGGCGCGGGTGAAATAAGCGCCCGCAGCGGCGCTGGCGATAACAAGGACCAGGGCAGCCAGGGTCAAAAGGACCGTTTGCTCTTTTTTCATCGATAAATCTCCTTTAAAAAAGGCCGCAAAATGCGGCCTTTTCGTTAATTAGTATTCGTATTATTTGGCTGCATCGGGTGCAACGTCAGGGGCGCTTACTTTTGGCGCTTCGACATTCGGCATATTGACATTGATGTCGGTCTTGCCGCCGAACATGCCTTGCGTATAAGCGAAATAGACCAGTCCAAGAGCAACGACGATGCCTAAGATTACCAGCATGCCGCCGGTTGCAGAGTTATCCTGGTTTTGATTTTGTTCAGCCATGTTAATATTCCTTTTTGATTAAATTAAGCGATTAAAAGCTTCCCTTGCACAATGCGTTGGCCTTCATAAAGATTCCATGCCAAGCAGCGGCGGTAATGTAAAGCCGTTGTAAGAGTTGCCCAAGAAAGTTACAGAAAATAAAGGCCGAATCTGTTAAAATGGTTTCTCAGGCTTTTGGGGAATGCCGCTTACATGCCGACAACCTTATATGATACGTTGAATATTCCGCGCAATGCATCGCCCGAGGTGATCCGGCTGGCCTATCGTTCTCTGTCGCGCCAGCACCACCCTGACCGCAATCCCGGCGACACACGGGCGCATGACCGCATGGCGGGGATCAATGTTTCTTATGGCGTGCTATCAGATCCGGAAAAGCGCCGCGATTACGATCATTGTATCGCCCGACTGGAACGCGAATACCGCGCCCAGCCGCGTCCGGCCACCGCCCCGCCAAAAGCGCCCCGTACGCGCCCCACGCGCCTCCGTTTCCGGCGCGAAACACTGGGCATGATGTTTTCCGCCTGCATCGTCGGTTTTTGCTGTATCGTTTTTCTGTACGGTATGAAAACCCAGGTACACGCACAGCATAACGCCGCCCCGATTGTTGCCCGGGCCAAGGCACCGGTATCCTCTGTCCTCGCACAGGCGAGCCAGAGTTTCCTTGCGCCAGTCAAGGCCACGCGGAATGCGGCGAAAGCGGGCAACGGACCGATTTATTATGCCGGGTATGTTGCAGTACCAGTTAATTATAACGCTGCGCTGTATGCGAGTTTGTTTTAAGGCAAATAATATGGTTTTGCAGATTTGTCTAATTCGTGTATTTGAGAACTAGGATCATTTTGTAAACCAGCCAATATACATTAACATATTTTTTATCTGCATTTGTATCGAACCATGCATCGTTTACCCAGGCATAGGTTATAACCTGGGTTAACATCGGGAACCCTATCTTCGCGGGACATTGTGAAAAACGGCAGCAACGTCTTTGTCTGTATAAGAAGGTCCGCCTTTGCCTTGTTCGTGCAACAGGACCGTCTCGTTTATCAGCTGATAGCCGGTAAATTTTTTATAGAATGTCGTCAGGACAAAAGTATCGACTTTGCCGTCCTTCTCGATGAAACTTACCTAGGGCGCGATAAAACCCTTGAAACCCTTGGATTCATCGATTTGTAAAAGGGGCCTAGGTCAGGTTGGTAATCGGTTATCCGTGCCATTTTGGCAGAGGTTTTTGTCACGGGTGACGGGTTTTTTGACTGGGCGGGGGCCTCGAGCTGTGAAAAACATAGCGTAAGAGCAGGTAAAATGGATTTAAACATCTTAATCCTTATAAGGTAATAGTAATCTATGTAATCTAATCCTGCGTCAAGCTATAACTTAAACTAATTCCTTGGCACGGTTCAGCAAACTGTGTCTTTGCCCATAGAACAGATAGATCGCAAGGCCCAGTATGGCCCAGTACAGGAAATATGACCAGGTGACCTGGGGAAGGCCGATCATCAGGTACAGATTAGCCAGAACCCCAAGGATAGGCAGCAGGGGGAAGAAGGGCACTTTGAAGACGCGCGGGGCGTTAGGCTGGGTATAGCGCAGGATCAGCACACCGCCGCAGACGAGGGAAAAGGCGAAAAGCGTGCCAATGCTAACCAGTTCGCTGACCTTGCCAATCGGGCTGAGGCCCGAGATCAGTGCCACGAAAATGCCGACCACCCAGGTGGTGATATAGGGCGTGCCGGTGCGAGGACTGATTTTCGCGGCCCACTGGGGCAGCAACCCGTCGCGGCCCATGGCATAGAAAATCCGGTTCTGACCCAGCAATAAACCCAGCATGGCCGTGGTCAGGCCGGCAATCGCGCCGATCTTGATAATGGGGGAGAGGATGCCAAGCTGGATCGAATCCAACGCGGTGGCAATGGGGGCGGGGACATTCAGTTCGGTATAGGAAATTACCCCGACCAATACGGCGGCAACCGCCAGATACAGCACGGTGCAAATTCCCAGCGAGCCCAAAATGCCGATCGGTACATCGCGCTGGGGGTTTTTGGTTTCCTGGGCCAGGGTTGCGACGATGTCAAAGCCGATATAGGCGAAGAAGATCACGGCCGCCCCACTCACCACGCCGTTAAAGCCGAAAGGCATAAAGGGGTGGTAATTTTCGGGGTTGATGTAACCCGCACCAGCCGCGACGAAAACCAGAATGACGGTGACTTTGACAGCAACAATGACCATGTTCAAAATCGACGAAACCTTGATCCCGCGCGACAATACCCAGGTCAAGGCCAGGACGACAAGCGTGGCAGGCAGATTGATGCCGCCATCAACGCTCACCGAAAAGGCCGTTTTTAAATAAGGTGGAATGGCAAAGCCCAGGCCTTCCAGAAAGCTGGATAAATATCCGGACCAGCCGATGGCTACGGTGGCCGCGCCAAGGGAAAATTCCAAAATCAACGCCCAGCCGATGACCCAGGCAATCACTTCACCAAAGGCAACATAGGCATAGGTATAAGCGCTGCCCGCAACCGGGATCATCGAGGCCAGTTCGCTGTAGCAATAGGCGGCAAGGCCGCAGGCGATGCCGGCAAGGATAAAGGAAATCAAAATGGCAGGGCCGGAATGGAGGGCTGCGGCCTGTCCCGTTAAAACAAAGATGCCGGCGCCAATAATGCCGCCGACACCCAGGAGTATAAGGTCAACTGAAGAGAGCGTCCTTTTAAGACCTGTCTCGATTTCCAACCCTTCTGCTACAAGTAACTTACGGCGAAAAAAACGAGATACGGCCATATAAGGGCTCCCTTCAGTTGGTTAATAATTAGTGTTGTACGTCACGGGCTGTGCGCGATACAGCGTGGCCGCCTGCAGCCATGTCTTCACCGGCGCCGTCAACAGTGTTGCAAGCGCTGAGGGAGAAAGTAACGGCCAAAATAGCCAGAGTAGATAATAAAATACGCATTAGATGTCTCCATTAAGTTTATGTTTCAGGCTGAACAGGATTTCAAGGGCTTCACGAGGGGACAAGTGATCCGGCTCGATTTCCGTCAGTGCCATGACAATAGGATGTTTTTCCACATTTGTCTCTGGCAGATTATTTTGCACGGATGTGAATAGCGGCATATTGACAATTTTCTCATCCAGTGTTTGGGAAATCGAGTTCTGTTCCAGTGCATGCAGCAAAACCTGGGCGCGGGCAAGCAAAGCCTTTGGCATTCCGGCCAGTTTAGCGACATGCAGCCCATAGGAACGATTCGCAACGCCGGAAATTATTTCATGCAGAAAGATAATATCGTTTTTCCACTCACGGATATTCAGCGTGAAACAGCGCATTTGTGGCAAAGAATTTTCCAGCCGCGTCAGTTCATGGTAATGCGTTGCAAATAAGCCACGGCATTTATTAACGTTATGCAGATGCTCTAGCGTAGACCACGCCAAAGACAAGCCGTCAAAGGTCGCCGTGCCGCGTCCGATCTCATCCAGGATCACCAGGCTGCGCGCTGTGGCTTGGTGCACGATAGCGGCGGTCTCGACCATTTCAACCATGAAGGTCGATTTGCCCCGGGCCAGATCATCCGCAGCGCCGACCCTGGAAAACAAACGATCCACGACACCAATATGCGCCGATGCGGCGGGCACGTATGATCCGATCTGAGCCATGAAAGCGATGATGGCGTTCTGGCGCAAAAAGGTGGATTTCCCTGCCATGTTTGGACCGGTGAGAAGCCATAAACGCTGGGCATCGGTAAGATCGCAATCATTGGGCGTGAATTGCGTCGCCGAGGATTTCAGCGCCGCTTCCACCACGGGATGGCGGCCTTTTTCGATAGTGAAGGCAAGGGAGTTATCGATCAGGGGCCGGGAATAATTTTGTATACTGGCCAATTCACCCCAGCCCGCAATGACATCCAGCGCCGCCAAAGCTTCGGCAATGCTGCGAATAGTGGTTGCCTGCTCGCGGATGCGGGCGATAAAGGTATCGAATATTTCCAGTTCGGCCTGCAGGCATCTTGCATCGGCTTCAGAAATCTTTTTATCCAGCTCGGCAAGTTCTGCCGTGGTGAAGCGCGCAGCGGTGGCAAGGCTTTGGCGGTGGATGAATAAACGGCTGTCGGGTCCTTTTTCGGGATCGGTGGTATGAAAGGCTTTATCGGCGACGCTGGGAGTGACTTCGATAAAAAAGCCCAGGATTAGATTATGCTTGATCTTTAAGGTGGGGATGCCGCTGGCCGCCGCATATTTTGCCTGTAACTGCGCCATGATTTTCTTGCTGTCATTTTGCAGGCAATGCAATTCATTGATCACGGCGGAATAATCCGAAGCGATATATCCGCCATCACGGGTCAGTAACGGCAATTCGTCTTTCAGCGCTTTTTGCAGATCGGTAATGACATCGCAAAGCGCGGCAGGCAGGAAAAGTTTCTGTGCAATTTCTATTAAAAGCGCGGAAGGATTATGTTCCAGCAAAGGCCGGATTTCCTGGGCCTGCAACAAACCATCGCGCAAGGCGGCAAGGTCACGCGGACCGCCACGCCCCAAAGTCAGCCGCGATAAAGCGCGTTCGATATCGGGACAGATTTCCAAGGCCCGGCGCAGGGATCTGCGCGCCGATGCATTCTCGAGTGTCCAGGTCACCGCATCCAGCCGCGCATTGATCGCCGCGCTTTTCGCCAGTGGCGCATTGAAATGACGCTGCAATAAACGGCTGCCCGCATTGGTAACGGTGTGATCGACTGTATCCAGCAAACTGCCCTTGCGCTGCCCCTGCAGCGTCAGACACAGTTCCAGATTGCGCCGTGTCGCCCCGTCGATCAGCAACAGATCATCCTCGGCGTGCCGCGTCGGCGGTTGCAAGGCGATGGACTCATTCTTTTGCGTGAGGGCAATATAGTCAATCAGCGCACCCAGTGCGGCAAAATCCGTCTTGCTGAACTGGCCGAACGCCTCCAGATGCGAGACGTTGAAAACCTGTTTTAATCTATGTTCGCCATTCTCGCTTTGGAAACGCGCGGCGGGTTGCTCCGTTACCGTGCCGGAAAAATGAAATTCACTGAAATCCTCACTGAAACCTTGCGGCACCAGGATTTCCTTTGGCTGCAAAATGGACAATGCGTTATTGGCATCGGTCAGATGCTGCACGCATAATTCGCCCGTGGACAAATCGGCCCAGGCCAGGCTGTCCTGATACAATACGGCCAGATAATTATTTTCCCGCGCATCGAGCAAGGCTTCTTCGGTCACCGTGCCGGGGGTGACAATTCGGACAACTTCGCGGCGGACAAGGGCTTTATATCCGCCGCGTTCTTTTGCCTGTTCCGCCGTTTCGACCTGTTCGCAAATGGCGATGCGGAAACCGGCGCGCACCAGTTTGCCCATATATTGCTCATAAGCATGAAACGGCACGCCGCACATCGGGATATCTGTGCCTTCGGATTTGCCGCGTTTGGTCAATGCAATATCCAGCACTTTGGCGGCGGCAACGGCATCGTCAAAAAACAACTCGTAAAAATCGCCCATGCGATAGAAGATCAGGCAATCGGGATGCTCGTTCTTTACATTCCAGTATTGCTGCATCATCGGCGTCAGCTGCGCGGTTTGC
>JAQGJA010000064.1 GCA_028290805.1 Alphaproteobacteria bacterium | reverse complement strand
CCCGGCATCTTCAGCGGGGTCAGCCCTGCAGACCCGACGGCTTTTGGAATGATCGCACCGGGGACCAGCTTGATATTGGCAGGATTCAAAATGCCGTCATCATCGGCCAGCCAGATGCCTGTTACCGCAATCGAGGCGTTTTTCAGGATGAGTTCAACGACTTTATTCGCCGTCTTGATATCGGGCAGCGCCTTCATGAGCGGCGAGCGGCCATAAAGTTCGCCTGCCGATTTTTGCCAGCGAAAGGCGATAAAGGGCGCGGTCGGCGCGATCATCTGTTCCAGCAAAACAGGGTCGCCCTGATCCGGTTCCAGGATGAAGCTTAAAATATAGCCGCCTTGTGGATTGGGAATGGTGCCGTATAACACGGCATGGCGCGTATCTGGGCCAAGCTTGCTGTTTTGCAAAAATTCTGTGGCATGCGGAAAGCGCGCCAGCAATTCCTCGGTTGAAAATTTCAACTGGCAGAAACTGGCATCCAGTTGCCCGCGCGCCGTATCCAGGAAATACAAGTTCAGCAATGGCGTCGCATGAAAATGAAAGGCAGATAAATTCCCCGGTTCGGTCTCGTCGAAACGCAAACACGCCGTGCCATAAGTAACCAGGTCCAGAAAAGCCTGGTGCATCTCGACTGCAAAATTCGAGCGGTCGAAATGGCCCTGCAAAATTTCATTCACATCGCGCAGAATCGGCCCTAAAAATTCTGCTTCCTCCGGGGTGGCCAGCGGACCCGGCGCAACACCGATCCATGAAGACCAGGGCGGCGTCAATTGCGCCAGCAAAGAGGAGGCCAATTGATCGATGGCGTCTCCTGCAGTGCCGTCGAAAATCTTGGTATTTTTCTGCAGCCCGCCATAAGTGGAACTGCGATAGGGCAGGGTATAATCGCTGCATTCCTGCCACAGGCTTTCCCAGTTCTGACGCATGGTCTGGGCCACGCGAAAGCGGCCAAGCACATCCGCCGGCGGCAAAGCCACCGTGTTGATATTGGTCATGGTCATGAATTTATTCTCCGAGCAATGTCTTGCGGGCAGGTGCCGCCGTCGTGTCGCTCAATATGCCGCTGATTGACGTGCCGATGGTGCCCAGGCGTCCGCGGCGGCGGTTAAGCAGGTTTTGCAAACGCTGTTCTTCGGCGACTTTTTCCTCTGAGGGTTCTGCGGCAACGGGCGCTGTCGGCATAAGCTCGGGCGGCGGAGCGACATAGACCACCGGCGGCGGGCTGGGCATTTTGGGCGGGGAAATGATTTTAGCCATGGGCGGTATTCTCCTTGTTAAGAAAGCAGTAAAGCTGCCACGGGGTCAGGATGTGGCGGACATGAATGCCCAGAAAACGCTTGATCACCTCGACACAGCTGAACCAGTTAGCGGGTGCGGCTTTTTTGTGGTGGCGGGTGATGGGCGCTTTTAAAATCGTCATGCCCTGCTGTTCCATCCAGTGCGGCAGGTCAAAACTGCGCGGCAAAGGCAATATGGCGATTTCCAGATGCGGGCTTAACGGGTCCAGCACGATCCAGTTTTTCTCGTCGCGGGCAATGACAAAGCAATGGCGAAAACCAGGCTTGAGCATTTTCAGCCACCACAGATCGGCCTCGCCCGAAAAGGCGACCCAGGCTTCGCCCGGTTCCAAAGATAGTTCCGGGGATGGTTCTGTACTATTCCGGCTCATGCGACGATTCCTTTTTGCTGCAGATAGGGGGTAAGGCGTTCCATCGCCTGGCTCCAGGCAGCGGCATGGATTTTTTGCGACGGGCGCAGATGGCGCGGGCCATAGGCAACCATCGCCCTCACATGCGCTTTGGTCAGGATTTTTTTATCCGCCAGGCGCAGCACGACTTTCTGGATATCCACCGCTTCACAGGGGCGCGGCGTGGTGGCGCGGCCCGGCTTCAGCCGCGCGCCGGAATGGATGGCTTCTGAGGTCTGCACGCACCAGAACCAGGCGGCTTCGGCGCTGGGGAAAGGTTCGGCGTTATCGGAATCGTTTGAATAAAACGAAGGCTCATCGGACAGGAAATAAGAATGGGACATTTTTAGACTTGTATTCCTTTGCAAATCGGTTTATTCTGAACTTAATCCTTTCTACTATGACTTTATTCCTACGTCAAGCGTAAAAATGAAAATATTCCTATTATTTTCGTTTACACACAATCGTAGGGAGCAACACGCGGAGAGCGCAAATGACCTTAAAACACCAGGATATCTGGCGCGCCATTGATTTATTGGCAGAAAGCCATGGATTATCTGCCTCGGGCCTGGCCAAGCTGGCTGGTCTCGACCCCACTTCCTTTAACCCCAGCAAGCGTTCGACCACCGATGGCCGCGCCCGCTGGCCTTCGACCGAAACCCTGTCCAAGATCTTCCAGGTCACGGGCGAGGATTTCGACCGACTGCCCGAATATCTGCGCGGCGATGTGACCCACCGGGCGATCAACAACAATGATATCGGCCCGCGCGCCCGCATGGGTGCGTTGCACAAAATCCCGCTTCTGGGCTGTGCCCAGGCGGGCCAGGCCGGGTTCTTTGACGATGCTGGTTTCCCGGTGGGCCAGGGCTGGGAAATGATCGAATTTCCCAAGATGCAGGATTCAAGCATTTATGCCCTGGAAGTATCGGGCGAAAGCATGGAGCCGCTGTATCGCGACGGCGACATCCTGATCGTTTCCCCCCATGCCGATAATCTGCGCCGCGGCGACCGCGTCGTGGTTAAAACCAGAAAAGGCGAGGTCATGGCCAAGCAGCTCAACCGCCTGACCCAAAGCCAGGTCACGCTGAAATCCCTCAACACCGAATTCGACGACATCGTCATGCCGCGCGAGCAGCTGCAATGGGTCGCGCGGATTTTGTGGGTAAGCCAGTAGAGGAAGCGAAGAAAGAGGTTTCCTCTCTCAAGGGGAGAGGGAGATTCTTCCGCGCATAAAGGGCGATATCGTCAACACAACCTCCCGGCCCTTGCGCCGGGATTTTTTATGGAGGAAAAATGCAAAGCAACCATGAATACCAGAACCATGACGGCACGATTCCGGACAATCTTCGCCGGAGTTTCATCCATGGTTCTCCCGAAATCTATCATCAGGTGTTTTTAATGACGGCCGAGCGGAATTTTGCCAAAAGATGCCGGGAAATCCTGCGTGCCATTTGCCTCTGGCGGGTTGAGGCGCCTTATCCGCAGGGAATCGTTTTTAAAATGCTGGATATGCTGTCGACCGGGTTGTTTCAGGCGCGGGCCGGGGCGGTGGCGGCCTTGTCGGATTTGCACTCGATCTCTTCAGCGACGGCGGTGATGATCGCGCCGATCAAGACCGTATAGGACGAGATATACAGCCACATCATCAGTGCGATAATGGCGCTTAAAGAACCATAGGCGGCGTTGATTTTCGGGAAAAGCTGGACAAGGATCGAGCCGCCGACGGATGCGGCGATCCAGATGGCGGTGGCGATAAACGACCCCCAGAAAATTGAATGCACGCAATTGCGCTCAAAGCGGCGATTGGGGCCAAAGGCGAACAGTAGGAATAGCCCGCCGAATACGGTCGCCGCCAAAATCAGCCATTGGACCCATTCGAGATAAGAGGTGATCCCGTCGCCGAAACCGGGCGGCAAAAGACGCATGACGATGGGAACGGCCACCACGATAAAAACCGCCATGATCATCATGATCAGCCCGCCGAATGTCAGAGCAAAAGACTGGATCTGCTGGTAAAGCCAGGACCGCGTCTCGCGCACCGCAAAGATCAGGTTCAGGGCGGCCAGCATCGCCTTGGTCCCCTTGGTCGCCGAATAAATGGTCAGGATCAAACTGACAATCACCGTTACGCTTAATGTCGTATCGGGCTGGGAAACCAGCTGCAGCAACTGTTCCTCCAATATCCCATACACATTGGGCGGAAACAGCATCTGGATGGCTTTAAGCTGGGCGCTGACCATCTTGGGCGAAGCGATCAATCCGAACAGCGAGACAAGACCCGCCATCGCCGGGAACAAGGCCAGCATGCCGTAAAATGCTACGCCGCCCGATAAAAAGCTGATATCGTCCCGCAGCAGACGCTGCAGGAAAGCCTTTACAAAATTAAAATAAGCCTTGTTTTTAAACCGCATGGCCCAGTCGATACCATTTAAGCTGTAAGGGGTAAATATTAAAAGCGCGATGACACTTTACATGCGATATATTCATATGTTAATAGAGCGCATGCTCGAAAACGGAATTTTCATCCCTGGATTATTCGCAACTGCCAATAGCCAGAAATATGCGGCGGTAAAAGACGCGGTCGCGCCTTGTAGGCTGCAGATTGCCGATTTTTCCAACGAATATAAAAAGAAGTTTTGCTATGCCGATTTCACCGGGAAACTGAACCAGACAATAGACTCGCTGCAGCCGGATTTTATCATCTGTTTTTCCTTTGGCCACTGGCTGATGCAGACGCTTGCCGCTAAAAATAAAACGCTCGCGGCACTGCCCATTGTATCAATCGTCCCGCCGGGTGATTACGCCGCTTCAGAAAATGGCGGAAAAATATTATCCGGCCTGGTGACGCCCGAAGAGATGTATGCCCCGATCCGGGAATTGAAAATCGGCCCCAAAGCACCGGGGTCCTTCTTTGAAGACATTGCCCAGGAAAGCCGGAAATACCGCCATACGCAATTTACCGGCAATGTCCTGTCCATCTCTGCAAGGCAGGACCAGGACGCCGATCCCGATATTTTCAACATGCTGAAGCAACAGGGTTTTGCCCGCCGCATGCTGATAAACGATTCCCACCGCATGACCCGGTCGATGGCGGATGTCTGCGACGTAACGCGGAATTTTATTCATGCCTGCGTTTAGCGCAAATGCGATTCGACGAACCAGAGATTTTCGTCGGCCTCGCGGGCGATGGCGGTGACGGAATCGCCCATTTCGTCAATGATAAAGAGGCATCCCGTTACATAGGCCGCCTCCGTAAAAGACAAAGCCTGTATCCAAAATCGACGCATAAAAAAAGCCCCGCAAAAGCGGGGTTTTAATCAGACAAACCGCTTAAGCCGCCAGAGAGTCTTCGATCCATTTTCTCAGATCGGCTTTGGGCAGGCCGCCGACGCGGGTTTTTTTGAGTTCGCCGTTCTGGAACAACAACAAAGTCGGAATGCCGCGCACGCCGTATTTGGCCGGGGTGGCGGGGTTTTCGTCGACATTCATTTTCATGACGGTCAGGCTGTCGCTCATTTCGGTGGCCAGTTCTTCGACGACCGGCAAAAGCATGCGGCAGGGACCGCACCATTCCGCCCAGAAATCAAGCAGGACCGGCTTGTCGGAATTCTTGATGTCATCGGCAAAGGTTGCATCGGTGGTAACATGTCCGGCCATAAAGTGTCTCCATTCATAAAGGTTTGTACAGGTTGATCTGGGGCAGGTTTACCCCTAAACTCCGTCTCTGTTGTTTACTTAAATAGAAGGGACAGGGCGAATGGTCAAGCCAGGGGAAAATAACGCTGGGGAAAACGGCATTGCCGCCGGACCCGTCCCCGAGTCGGCCTCTTCCGCCCCGCAACCCGAACAGGGCCAGCGCCAGGCTTTGCGCCGCGAAGGCAAGGATTTACTCCGCGCCCGCTGGCTGGTGAAACGCGAACCCGTCACCGCTTTGCAATTGCTGGACCCCAGCCTTACCGTCAATCCCGTCCTGCTTTCGCCGGGCCAGAATGTCGCCGTCCTGACTGATAAATTCGGCCAGGCCGCCAGTGCCTATGCCGCCGCCCGCCCGCATTGGCAGGTCACGGGCTGGGTCAACGATACCAAGACTTTCCTTGCGCTGCAGAAAATGACGGCGCCGGAAAATCTTTCTTTTGATAAGCGCCCGCAAAATGCGCTGCGCCCGTCGCAGCGGCCAAAGGCGATCCTGGCCGTGGCCTGGGCGCATCGTTTTTTAAGCGAAAACAACCACCATGCCGGCGCGCTGATCAAAGAAGTGCGCCATCTATTGGATCTGCTGCCCGATCACGGGCAATTGCTGATCCAGGATTTTGCCTTGCCCGACGACCATGAAAGTTTCGTTATCCTGGAACTGGAAAATGACGAGGCGATCAAGGCCCTGCTGGAATTTTCCTATACGGCGCGCCCCCATGTGCCCAAGGCTTTGCGCGGGTTCTTTATTGAAAGCCTGGGTTCGTACCGGCCGGGGATCGAGCGTTTCCGCCTGCCGAAAAAATGGGCGGTGGAATTTTATCACCGCTGGCGGCACGGCATCATGATGGATGTGCCGTTTGAACTGACCACGCTTTCGATTGCGCAATGGGTCAATTTATTCGAGCAATGCGGCGCGCGCGCCACTTATCGCGCGCCAAAATTCATCGACCGTGAAGAAGCGGGCGATATCGAACAGGCTTTGCGTTTTTATAATGAAAACGACGAAAAAATGCCTTTGCCGCCTGCGACCTTTACCCTGTTGGTGGAAAAGATCCCGGCGGAATCCTCGCTGCTGTTTTACGAGCGGCGCAATACCGGGGAAAAGGCCAAAAATATTTTGATCAGCGGGCTGAAAAGCAAAAATTCGGACGAGAAAATCGACATCGCCGAAATCCGCCATCATGAAGACGATATATTGCCGTGGTACCGCGACGGCGAAGGGCGGCTGCATATATTGGTCCAGACCAATGTGGCGCGGCCCATCATCAATTCCGTCCCGCGCGGCACGCCCAATCTGGACGGACGCAGCTGGGCCGGTTATTTGATTGAGCCGATCGCCATTCCCCATGTCGCCGATGATATTTCCGTTGATTTCATCTTCCAGGAAATGACGAATAAATTGCCTGATTTCCCCGGCACCTGCGGCACCCCTGAAGCCTGCGTGGAATATTATCCCGCCCCCGATTATCTGGTCCAGCGCGTGCGCGGCATTTTATTTCCGCTTTTGCCCGAAGACACTAATGCCGTCTTGCCCGATATCGAAATTGAAAGCGGCCGCATCATCGATGTCTTGGCCGATGACGTGCTTTATGCGATCAGCGCAGGCCTTATCCCCGATGGCAAACTGGAAATTCTGATCAGTAAATTATTTATCGAGCTTGCGATCCAGCCCCTCGATACCGGCGTCATTCCAGACCGAAAAAGGCTGGAACGCGCGGTGCTCTACGTCAAAGACCGGCGCGAGGCCAGGCTGCCGCGCAGCGTGAAATTCGCAGGCGATCTTGAGGAATATGTTGCCGACAACCCGACCGAAAACCTGCGCGCTGTGCGTTCGATTTTTGCGGAGGACCAGGCCTCGGAGTATGGGCGCAATGTCGGCAATTACACCGAACAGGATTTTATCGTCAGCAACGCGCTGACCGCCAATACCGCCATCTGCATTCCTTTGTTGCGCGATCCCATGGGTCGGTTGCTGATGTCGGGGGAACCGCGCCGCCTGCCGGTGCCCGTGCGCCTGGGCACCGAAAACCCGCTGATGCATATGCCCAGTTTTTCCCTGCCCGCCAGCGTGCGCACAGTGGAAGAAGCGCGGCTGTTTTTGGCAAAACAATTGGAATGCGATGAAGATGACATCCATGTCCTGGGCCCCAGTTTTTTTGTCCAGCCCCAGGTTTCAGCCGAACGCGTCTATCCGTTTTTGCTGGCCGCCCCGCCGAAACTCGCCACCTGGATGCGCTGGTACCGCCCGCGCAGCCGCCTGCAGCGCATGATCACGCCGCATGTGGAAAAATCCACCGCTTATATGGAGTTTTACGCCATGCGCCTGATGGGCGAATGGTATAGCGGTTTCGGCCCCGACATGGTCCCTGATATGGGCAAAGATATGACGCGCAAGAATCCAGGCCGCGATTTCGTCAATGATTTCCCTTTTCTTGTGGAAGAGGAACCGCCCGCGCCATTGGTCGCTGTCACGCCCAAAGCGACCTGAAACCATGGAAATCTTCAACCGTGATATGCTTGGCCTGCATCTACGCCGGGCGCAAAAAAACTGGAGCGCGGCACGCGGTTTTTTAAACGGCTATCTTGCGGCGCAGATCCAGGACAGGTTGCTGGATATCAAGCGCGATTTTTCCGCGACGGTGGAAATCGCTTCGGTGCCCGCTGTATTAACGCAGGAATTCCTGCAGCAAAAAACCATGCAGCCCCATTTTCAGGTCGCGCCCGTGCAAAATATTACGGCCACGCCGCAAGCCGTAATCGATGAAGAATTCTGGCCCTTCGCCCGGCAATCCCTGGATGCGATCATCAGTGTCGGGCATTTGCACTGGGTCAATGACGTCCCTGGCGCATTGGTCCAGTGCCGCCAGTCCCTGCAGCCCGACGGGTTGTTCATTGCCGCTTTTTTTGGCGGCGAAACCTTAGGCGAATTGCGCGCCAGCATTGCTGCGGTCGAGATGGAAATCTATGGCGGCATCTCGCCGCGCGTTTCGCCTTTCGCGGGATTACAGGACATGGCGGCACTAATGCAGCGCGCGCAATTCGCTTTGCCCGTGGTGGACAGTGAAATGGTTACGGTGACCTATGCGAATTTCTGGGATTTGGTCACCGATCTGCGCGCCACCGGCCAAAGCAATGCCGTAATCAAACGGGACAGGCGCATCCTGAAACGCGAATTCTGGCCCTGCGTTGCAGCGTATTACCAAGAGCATTTCGCCAATAATCAGGGACGGTTGAATGTGACGGTGGAAATTATTCACGCATTGGGATGGGCCCCGGCCCAATCGCAACCCAAGCCCTTGGCGCGGGGAT
>JAQGJA010000012.1 GCA_028290805.1 Alphaproteobacteria bacterium | reverse complement strand
GCGTATAAGCGCCGCCAAGGACAAGGGCGATGCTCAACCAGATAACCAGGCTTTTAACAAAGGGGCTCATTAAATCACTCCAAAAATACTTTCTTTTAATCTAGCACGAAACAATTCAAAATCTATAGCGAACGGGGCGGCTCTGCCTGAAACATAAGGCCGGAGGTTTTGTGCAAAATTTTCGGCCTGACCTGGATTCCGGCCAGGGTGCAGCCGGAAAAATTCGGTGTGTCCAGCAATTGAGCCAGACGTTCGGCCTGGTTCACCGTAATGCGTTTTGGTTGCAATAGGCTTAAGATATGCTGTAGCAAGCGCAGGTAAATTTCGGGGGCTAAATTCGCATGCAGATTTGCCGGCAGCCAGAGGCTGTTTTCTTGCATTTTTGTGTGCAGGGCAAGGGCCTCATTCGCTGTTTTATCCAGCGCCGCATCGGCCCGCGCCAGACGCAGGGTAGTTTTGGCAATGCCATTGGCGAGCTCCGGCATATTGGCCAATAAAGCGCGGATACGGATGCGCTCGAATTCGTGGTTTTCATTAGAGGGGTCGTCGATAAAGGGCAATTGATGCTCCAGGCAATAATGCCGCAGATCAGTGCGGCGCATCGCCAATAAAGGCCGTAACAGACGGATTTTTGTTTCTTTATCCCGGGTGATTTTCTGCATGGCTTTCAGCCCGGCAAGGCCCGAACCGCGCTGCAGGCGCATGAGCATGGTCTCGGCCTGGTCGTCCGCCTGGTGCCCCAGCAGCAAAGCCGGAATATCATGGGCCGCACAGGCGCGGCATAGTAAATCGCGCCGCGCCACTCGGGCTTTTGCCTGGATGCCGCTGGCGGGTTTTTCCCCCGTCCAATGCAATGTTTCATGGGCGATGGCGTTTTGCTTGCACCATTGCCCCACTTGTTGCGCTTCATCCCTGCTTTCGGGACGAAGCCCGTGATCGACCGTCATGGCCAATACGCTAATATTTTTCGGCTGGGCCCAGGCCTGGGTCAGATGCAGCAAGGCAAAACTATCCGCGCCACCGGATACGGCCACGGCAATCTTTTGCGGCGGGGAAGAAAATAAGGCGTCGATTTCAGAGGTAAAACGGGCAAGCATGTTCATATCTTGCCGCCTGGGCTTAGCCGGTGGCATCGCCGCAATTAAGCTTTTTTCTTTCATCTGCCGCGCGTTGCTTGATGACCGAAGCGGCGCTGCTGTATTGGGTATTCAATTGCTGCAGGATAACACAGGCATCTTGTTTCTTGCCGGATTGGCTTAAAGCCAGGCCCAGTTTCAGCAGATTATCGGGGCCTTTTGTGCTTTTGGGATAGGTTTTATAACCTTGGGCAAAAACCTTGGCCGCTTCGGGATAATTGCCGCGCACGTAAAAGGTTTCGCCCAGCCAGTATTGGGCGTTTCCGGCCAAGGGATCGGTTTTATATTTCTGCAAAAATTCCTTGAAACCGGCTTCGGCGCGGTCGTATTTTTGTTCGCGCAATGCCTGGAAGGAAGCGTCATACAAGGATGTTGCGCTGTCATTGGGCAAGGATTGCGATGCGCCGGTATCGGCGGAACCAGATGTCGCCATGGCGGCGGTCTGGGCATTGGTGTCGATCGGCGCGGCCGAGGACAAGGGCGAAGAAGATGAAGGCGTGCTGGATGGGGCAGGGGAAGAGGCGGCGGCCGATGCGCCCGTGCCCATTTCTTTCAGGCGGACTTCCATATCGCTTTTATAGAGTTCGAATTGCTGTTTCAACTGGCTGATTTCATTGTCCTGCTCATCCAGGCGGTTAGTCAACTGGCGCAGGCTGCCTTCCATGCTTCCCAGACGCTCGTCCATGGCGGCTGCCAGGCCGGCGTTTTCCGGTGCAGGCGGGGCGATGCCCGAACCATCGGCTGGGGCTTCACCGGTATATACCTGGCGCGACATGGTGTCCATCTGGCGCTGCAACTGGTCCATGCGGTTCATCACGGCGCGCATGTCGTTATTTTGCGCCAAAGCAGGGGCGGTAAGGATCAGGCCAAGAAATACTACAGTGAGCAGAAAACGCATGATGGGCTCCATTGAAAGGGGATGCGGGATTATACTAAGCTTTTGCCAATTTGCCAAAGGATAAATAATTTGGCCAAAAAGAAACCCCGCCTTGCGGGCGGGGTTTCGAGGAAATGCAAGAATGCTAATCTTATTGTACGGTTGTGACGCCGCGACGGTTTTTTGCATAGGATTCTTCATCGGAACCCATAACGGCTGGACGCTCTTTACCATAGGAAATGGTGTTCAAACGGCCGGCTGGAACCCCGAGGGAAACCAGGTAGTTTTTAACAGCCTGGGCGCGGCGTTCGCCAAGAGCCAGGTTATATTCGCGTGTACCGCGTTCGTCAGCGTGACCTTCGATGGTAACGGCAACATTGGCGTATTGGTTCAACCAGGCGGCTTGTTTCTCGAGAACAGCGCGGCCTTCACCGGTCAGTTCGGAAGAATCATAACCGAAGAAAACGCGATCGCCCGCTTGGGCGTTCAGGTCTTCCTGGCTGCCAGGAGCGCCGGAAGTGCCGGCGCCATTGTCGAACGTGACATCGTTGCGGGCCAATGGACCGCGATCGGTTGTCATGCCGTCGGTGGTGGAGGATTCCGTAGTGGATGGGTTTGATTTACAGGCTGCGATCATCAGAGTGAGCGCGAAAACTGCAAGAATACGGCGTGTGATCATGGGGCCAAAACTCCTGTTAATAAAATGGTTAAAAAGACAAATCGGTTGAATTGCTTGTAGTGGTTTAATGCATGCTTAACCATCACGCAAGGGGGGAAGCCGTAAAATTATGTAAGTGATGTATAAAAAACGCATCTTGTGCAAAAATATCACGCTTTACCGATCATAAAAAACCCCGCTTTTCAGCGGGGTTTTCGAAGATTTATTGCAGATGCGGCGACCAGGCGGGGTCTGAAGCGCTGGTCGAAAGATTGACCGGCTGTTCGTTGGAACCGGTCAGGTCGATGCTGTACAGACGCGAGAAGCGGGAATTACCCGAAGCGGTCTCTTTAAAATACATCAGAACGCGTCCATTCGGCGCCCAGGTCGGGCCTTCGACGTGATAGGAAGAGGCGATCATACGCTCGCCTGTGCCATCGGGACGGATGACGCCGACATAGAATTGGCCGCCAGACATACGGGTAAAGGCAATCAGATCACCGCGCGGCGACCAGACGGAACCACCATAACGACCCTGGCCAAAGGTGATGCGCTTCTGGCCGGAGCCATCGGCATTCATCGTATAGATCTGCTGGGTGCCGCCGCGGTCGGATTCAAAGGAGATTTTCGAACCATCCGGCGAATAGGACGGCGAGGTATTGATGCCGTTGCCGCGGGTCAGCTGGGTCATCGCCTTGCTGGACAGGTCCAGGCGATAAACATCGGTGCTGCCATTGCGGGCCAGCGACATCACGACGCTGCGGCCATCCGGGCTGAAGCGCGGTGAAAAGGTCATGCCGGGGAAATTGCCCAAACGCGTGCGGGAACCGGCGGTCAGGTTATAGATATAGACCGCAGGCTTGCCGCCTTCATAAGACATATAGGCGATCTGCTGTTCGCTGGGGCTGAAACGCGGGGTCAGGACCAAAGATGAACCATCAGTCAGATAACGGAAATTGGCACCGTCCTGGTCCATGATCGCCAGGCGCTTGATGCGCTTGTTGAACGGGCCGCTTTCAGCCACGAAGACGACCCGGGTGTTGAAATAGCCTTTTTCACCGGTCA
>JAQGJA010000209.1 GCA_028290805.1 Alphaproteobacteria bacterium | reverse complement strand
CAGCCATTTAGTCACAGCAGGAATTTCAGGATTCTTCTCTTGCAAAAAAGCCATGCACAGGGCAGGCGTCAGTGTCAGCGCAACCAGCAGAGAGAATAAGGTCGCCACGGCATAGGCGATACCCAGTGGCGCAAACAGTCTGCCGCCGATGCCGGACATGGTGATGACAGGGACAGAAATCAACAGCACGGCAACCGTTGCTGTAATCACTGGAACGCGCACTTCCAATGACGAGGCCAGCAGGATTTTGTATTTAAGGAATTTGTCATTTAAACTGTCAGGCGCGGTGCGAAGATGCCGCAGCATGTTTTCGACATCTATTACCGCATCGTCAACAACCAGGCCCACGGCAATGGCCAGGCCGCCAATGGTCATTGTATTTAAAGTAATGCCGAAAAAATCCAAAACCGCCGCTGCGGTCACCAACGAAAATGGAATGGCCAAAGCGGAAATAAAAGCCGCGCGGATGTTCCACAAAAAAGCCAGAAGCGTCAACGTCACCAATGCCGCACCAATCAGGAGGGAATGCTGCATATTACGCACGGATGTCTCGATAAAGCTGGCGGGGCGGATAAGATCGCTGCGCAGGCTTACCCCTTGTTTTTCCAGCGCAGGCCTGATCTCGCCCAGCAGGCGTTCCAGACGCCGCGTGACGTCCAGCGTGTTGGCGCCGTATTGCGACGTAACCAACAGCAAAACACCCGGTTTGCCCATGATAGAGGCACCGCCAAAAGGCGTCTGGTGGTCTTCGGCGATCGTGGCGATATCGCCCAGCGTGATGCTGAGATCCAGTGTTTCGCCATTGCCGCGCGTCAGCGGCGTCTTAGCAATGTTGTCCAAGGTGCTGGCATCAGTGGCGATATTCATCGTGATGCGTTGGCCATCCTGATCGATGATGCCCGCGCCGCGAATGCCGGAAGCCTGCCTGGCTGCGGCCATAACTTCGGTAAAACTGATCCCGAATTTTTTAAGCTGACCAGGCTTGACCTGAATTTGCACCTGACGCACCAGTCCGCCATAGCTGCCCGCATCGGCGACGCCTGTAATGCCCAGCAATTGCGGCCGGATTTGCCAGTCGGCAATCGTGCGCAACTCGGTCAGGCTCAATGTATCCGACGTCAGGCCAATACCGGTGACGATATCGGTCGTTGAGGATAGCGGCGCCAGCAAAGGCGCTTTGACCCCCGCCGGCAGGGAGGAGCTGATATCAGCCAGCCTTTCGCTGACAATCTGGCGGTCGGCCAGAATATCCGATTGCAGGCCGAAAAAAATCTGTACAGCTGACAGGCCCTGAATGGAAGTTGAGCGCATCGAAATGATGCCGTTCGCGCCGCCAAGTTTCTGTTCGATGATTTGTGTAATCAACGTTTCAACCTGTTCGCCGGAAAAGCCGGGCGCTTCAGTCTGCACGATGACCTGGGGCGGGGCGAATTCGGGGAAAACATCATAGGTGGCATTCTGCAGATGGTAAAAGGCCAGGCCCAATATCAGGAAAGAGGTCGCGATGACGGCAAAACGATGACGCAGGGAAAATTCAAGGATCGCTTTTAGCATGCTATTCCCCGTTCAATGTTTTAAAGGAAATAACCGGGCCGAAAAGCGGCTGACGCAAGGCATCTTCAAGCAGTGCCTGGGATTTAAGAATTCTTGCCTTTACGGCAATATTGGCAAGCTGGGCTATCTGCATCTCGTTTCTGGCGTATAAAAAGGGCAGATTGCCGACATGGCTTTGTTTGATCATCGAATTTAGCTGGTTTTGTTTTTCCTGTTGCAGGCCGATAACGCGGCCAGTCTGGGCCAGTTCCCGTGTGGCGGAAGCATAACTGGCTTCGGCCTGTTCGATCGCATTGATGACGGTAATCTGCACCGTATCGAGATGCCGGGCGGCAAGCGTGCGTTTTGCTTCCGCTTCGGCAATCGGGCCTTCATTATTGTTCATGATAGGCAGATTGAAGCTGAGGCCAAGTGATATCTTGCCGCCTTGCTGATTGTTCCACTCATAGCCCGGGCCGATGCCGAGATCCGGAATTTGTTTGGCCAGTTCAAGCCGCAAGTTTTCATGCGCGGCGCGGTAATCCGACAGAGCCGAGGCGATGGCTGGATTTTCAAGCAGGGCTTTCTTGCGTGATGGCAGATGGCGCGAAAATTCGGGATAATGGTTGTCAAGTTTAATCGCAAGAATGGCCGATACGGGCACGCCGATGGCTCCGGCCAGGCGCGCCTGCGCCTGCAGAAGATCGGCATTGGATTGTTCGGCCTGTAAAAGAGTCTGCTGATAGACGATCTGGTTCTGGCTGGCCAGCGCCGTAGGAAGCTGACCCTGTGCCGCACGGTTGGCATATATATCATTGATCTGTGACTGAATTCCGGTCAGGGACTGGGTTTGATCAATGGCTTCTTTGGCAATCAGCACGTCGATGAAAGCATTAAGTACCCTGCTGCGGACATCCCAGGCTTTTCCCGCGATCTGCGCCTGTGCGGAAAAACTCTGCTGCCGGGCTACAGCGATGCGGCCCTCACGCTTGCCGTTCGTCTCGATTGGAATATTCAGCCCGAGGCCAAGCAGCCAGGCGCTGGGCGTTGTGGAATTATCATAGGTCGGAATAATGCTGATATTGGGATTAGGCGATTGGCCGGCAGTAATTTCGCCCGCCTTGACGGCGTGGAATTGCGCTTTCACCTCGGCCAGATCCGGGCTGTAGTAAACCGCGGCCCAATAAAGATGTTTGAAATCCCAAATGCGCGGCGCCCTCACTTTCAACCCGTGAAAAAAATACAGCAATTCCGGGCTGTTCAGGCTTCTTTTCGAGAAACTTTCCCTACTTATTATAGCAGGCTCAGGTGTTGCTTTTTGCACCGAAGCACAACCTGTCAATAAAAAGAAAACAAAACAAAGAGCCCATAAAGCGTGGTGAATGACTTTCATATCCTGGTTTTCGCAAGTGTGAGCTGGTTGCAGGATAATCATGCCAAACTTAAGTGGGACTTATGAGGACTAACACCGAGCATGTTCTGCAGGGCAGGACGATAACTGTGTTACTGGCTTGCCTGCCCGATACAACTAGCCTAGGCTTGATGTAATCGTTAATATTGTTTTTGGCACTTTCGGCTATGTAGCCGCACGGGTTTCCTTTTCAGATAGACTCAGATAATCAATATCTGTTAACA
>JAQGJA010000008.1 GCA_028290805.1 Alphaproteobacteria bacterium | reverse complement strand
GGGTGCGGGATTTTGCCTGGACCCGGACGCCATGGATCCGGCTGGCCGCCGTCGTCTTGGCCTATCTTATCGTGTGCGGCGTTTTGTCCCAGTATGATATCCCCAGCGGCCTTAACCGCGGGCTTAGCTGGGGGCGGTTTCCCTTATTCGCTATCGCCCTGTCCCACTGGCTTTTGCCGCTGGACCGCAATTTCCGCTATTTGAGCCGCTCTTTGATCCTGCTGCTGGCCCTCGTCTCCCTTGATACGCTGATCCAGTTCCTGACCGGCACCAGCCTGAGCGGCAACCATCCGGGCAGCTATGCCAACCGTCTGACCGGTCCTTTTGGCGACAAGATGGTAGTCGGGTTGTTCCTGACCCGCCTGGCCTGGCCTGCCATCGGCCTGGCTTTTGCCGCAAGTTGGACCCAGCCCTCTCTTATCCGGCGCTTCGGTCCCGGCCTGGCTTTGGCGGCGCTTTTCGGCATTACCATCTTGCTGAGCGGTGAGCGCATGGCCTTTGGCCTGTTTCTGCTTACAGCCACTTTGTTCTGGCTGGGAGCGAAAGGGATGCGCCTTGTCCTGCTGGGGGCTGGTGTTGTCATGGCCGTGGCGGCCTGCGGGATCGTCTTTTTCAATCCTTTGATGCATGACCGGTTTTTAACCACCACCGCGCCGGTGGTGCAGAATTTTGACGACTCACCCTATGGCGCAATTCTGGGCAATGCGCTCAAAACCTGGGAATTGGACCCCGTGACCGGCGTCGGACCCAAGAACTTTGTTGCCGCCTGTGAAAAAGAAGGCCCCAAACTGGGTTTCCGCAGCGAAGCCCCTGGCACCGTCTTTAACTGTGCCCGTCACCCGCACAATATCTATCTGGAATGGCTGGCTGAAACCGGCGTGATCGGTCTTGCCCTGTTTATCGGCCTGATCGGGTTGTGGGGGCGCGAGGTTTATGCCGGGCTGCGCCATACTTCCTTGCCGCATTACATTATCGTCCTGGGCTTTGGCGTCGGGCTAGTTCCGTTTTTATGGCCGCTGATGACCTCGATGAGTTTCTTTATCAACTGGAGCGCTATTCTGTTCTGGTGGGTGCTGGGCCTGGCGCTGGTCCGCCGCGCGCCGGCCGCAAAGGTTTAAGATGCATATCGCCTTTGGTGTCGATAATGGTTACGCCCAGCATTTCGGGGTGACGCTGGCCTCATTGCTCACCAACCTTGCTCCCGGCATCGTGCCGTGGATTCATGTCGTCACAGACGGGCTGGACGCCGGGAACCAGGAAAAGATCGCCGCGCTGAAATCCATCCGCGATTTTTCGATTGCGTATATTACCGTCTCGCTCGAAGACTTCCGCGATTTCCCGCTGATCGCCGACTACATCACTTTGGCCACTTATTTCCGCCTCAAGCTTCCGGCATTGCTGCCCGATCTTGATAAGGTGCTTTATCTGGATACCGATCTGATCATACAGGGCGATCTTTCCCCGCTTTGGGAAACGCCACTAACGGACGAGCAATGGATTGCCGGGGCAATGGATATCGGCGTCAAGGAAGATTTCCTGCCCACGATCGGCATGCAGGAAAAGGATTTTTATTTCAATGCCGGCGTCATCCTGATGAATTTAAGGGCGCTGCGCCAAAACGATTTTGAAAATAGATGCGCCGAGTTCGTGCGCCGATACCGCCCGGCCATCCGCTATGTCGACCAGGATATATTGAACCATGTCTGCAAAAACCATGTCTTATGGTGCGATCCCAAATACAACCTGGTCTATTCCTATATCGACAAGGCGCATAAGCTGGAGCGCTATAATTCGCCCCATGCCCTAAACGCCATGCAGCGGGCCGTAGCGAATCCTGTGATCATCCATTTCACCGGCGGGCTCAAGCCCTGGCATTATGCCTGCCGTAATCCGCTGGCTTGTAAATACCGGCACTATTTGTCGCTTACGCCCTGGAAGGATTACCGTTACCCGGATAAAACATTGAAGAATTTCGTCTCCAAAAACCTATTCTTCTTCCGCCAGTTTTACCGGCGGGTTCTGGGGCGGTAAAACAAAAGCTGCCGGATCGGACGGCTCATCTTTCCTGCCAGCATTGTAACGCCGTAATAGCCCGAGAAAACAAGGCCGACCGCAAGCGCCATGATGGCTGAACCATTGCGCATGTCGGTATAGGTCGTAATAGCGTAAAATAAGGGAAAATGCAGCAAATAATAAGGATAGGACACATCCCCAAGCCATTCCATTACCGCCCGGATCTTTTTATCTTTAATGTCTATCTTTGCAACCATGGCAATGACAAGAGCGCAAACTACAAGCAAAAATATTGAATAAGGGAAATAAACATACCGTGTAAACATGACAATGGAGGGAAATAACATTAGAATAAAACCACCAGGCTTTCTGTCCCTATAAAAGAAAAAGCCGCCCATCCAGGTGGAAACCCAGAACAGGATATTCATGGACATGGGCATATTCGAACTGTTTTTAATGCCCATGTAATGGCGCGTGTAAAAAATGATGAATATAAAAACAACCAGCGCAGCCCAGGCCATGAAACGGCTATTCATTCCGACAAGGAGCGGGGCCGCCATATAACACCACCACTCTACGCCAAGAGTCCACAAGGGCCGGTCATATTCAATCGTATCGGCCCAGATTCCCTGCATCATGAACAGGTTCTGGAGGATCAACCCAAAAGGGGACGGATGAATCACTTCCCCCTGCGGCGAATGAAGCGGGCCGCCCAGCATCAGCAGGACGCAAAAAGCCAAAGCAAACAAATAGACCGGATAGATACGCACGATCCGCCTGGCCAGATATCCCTGGGGGCGCGCCTTGATGCTGGCTGCGATGCTGTAGCCGCTGATCATGAAAAATATAAACAGAGCGGCATGGCCCAGGCCGCCGAAATAAAGGACCAGTGCAGAATCCGGCGCCACCTTGAAAAGATGGGTCGCCGAAACAAAGAAAGCCAGGATAAACCGCAACCCCGCCAGAACAATCCATTGGCTGTTGGTTTTTCCAGCAGCGGCTTTCGGCAGGGTTTGTTGTTTTTCCATCACCGTATCAATATCCGCTTTCATTACACGAAGTGCTTCTATTCTTTCTTCAGCCTATATTCCTGGCCAGCGCTGTTTGCTGTGCCTGGCAAGCCAGCCATCTCTTCCGGCAAGAAAGGTAACCGCATAATAACCGAAAAATACCATGATCATGATAAGCCCAATAATGGCAGAACCGCTTCGGACCGCGGTATAAGTCGTTATCGCATAAAGCAATGGATAATGCAGAAGATAATAAGGATAGGAAACGTCTCCCAGCCACTCTGTGATTTCCCGGATCTTCTTATTTTTGATTTCAATCTTTGCTGAAACCATAATGATTATCGCACATGCAATCATCAGCATTACCGTATAGGGAAATATAAGATATATGTTGTAAAAAATAACGGAAGGAGCGAGCATTAACGCCAAAGCGGCATAGCTTCTGGCCCGATAATAAGCAAATCCGCCCACCCATGTCGAAACCCAGAATAATACATTCCAAAAATAATAACCTACGGTATCGTTCGGCCCCCTCATTCCAAGTTGAAATCTGCAATAAAAGAAAATAGAAAGAAATATGAGCAAGCCTGACAAAGCAAGATTCCGCCCCTTGAAACGAACAAGCATCGGTGCGGCCATATAACACCACCACTCCACTCCAAGCGTCCATAAAGGCCTGTTACACTCCAATGCGTCCGACCAGATCGCCTGTTGCATAAGCAAATTTTGAACAATTAATTTAAGGGAAGATTGATGAATAACCTGGCCGTCGGGTGAAACAAGGGGGCCTGCCATCATCAACAGAACGCAAAAAACCACGGCAAAAAGATACGCGGGATAAATGCGCATAAAACGCCGGGATAAATAGCCTTTGGGACGCGTTGTAATGCTGGCGGCAATGCTATAGCCGCTGATCATAAAGAACCCCATGACGGCGGCATGGCCCAGTCCCCCGAAATATTGCACCACCAAGGAATTCGGCGCGACATTAAAAAGATGCGTCGCTGACACAAAAACAGCCAATATAAACCGTAAGCCGGCGAGGATTGTCCATTGGCTGTTAGTTTTTTTACCCGATGCTTCTTGTGTCATCGTTATCATATTCGTTGTAGTAATCATATTTTTCTCAATCAGGTATTTATCAGCAGCTTTATAAACGGCCTTGATTGTTGTGCCATGACAAGAAGAAAGAAGCAACAGAGGGGTACCAAAGCGAGATCAAGCGATTGCATGGAAAAGTCGAAATTGCAGCGAACAGAAAATCCTGGGCAGCCTCCATAATTTTAGGCAGCTATGGCATAGACTTTCGTATTTCTATTTTTATTTTTCTATAAAAAACCCCGCTTGAAGCGGGGTTTTTTATAATTTATTACTCCGCCGCTATCGAACTCGCATCCGGCAGCGCGGGCGTTTCCGCTGCTGCAGGAGCTGGCAATGAATCGCGGTCGCGGTCGGCGGCCAGGCGCTTGATGCGGTGCATATAGGCACCGGTTCCGGCTGGGATCAGGCGGCCGACGATGACGTTTTCTTTGAGGCCGTCCAGCGTATCGACCTTGCCATTGACGGCAGCATCGGTAAGGACGCGGGTCGTTTCCTGGAAGGACGCAGCCGAGATAAACGACCTTGTCTGCAGCGAGGCTTTGGTAATTCCCTGCAGGACCGGGATGGATTTGGCAGCCATGCCGCCTTCTTCCATCGTGCGGGCGTTTTCTTCGTCGTAATCCAGTTTATCGACCTGTTCGCCGACCAGCATCGTGGTGTCGCCGGCATCGGTGATTTCCACTTTCTGCATCATCTGGCGCACGATGACTTCGATGTGCTTGTCGTTGATCTTGACCCCTTGCAGGCGGTAAACATCCTGGATCTCGTTGATCAGGTAATTGGCCAGGGCTTCGACGCCCAGAATAGCCAGGATTTCATGCGGCACGGGTGAACCGTCGACCAGGATATCGCCTTTTTGTACAAGGTCGTTTTCCTGCACGATGATGTGCTTGCCTTTTGGAATCAGGTATTCTTTCGTTTCCTGCTCTTTATCTAACGGCACGATCGAAATGCGGCGCTTGGATTTGTAATCCTTGCCGAATTCGATGCGGCCTTCGATTTCCGAGATGATCGCGGCTTCTTTTGGACGGCGTGCTTCAAACAGTTCGGCCACGCGTGGCAGACCCCCTGTAATGTCGCGTGTCTTGGTGGTTTCGCGCGGGATACGGGCGACGATGTCACCGGCTTTCACGGTGGAACCGTTCTGGGCCGACAAAATCGCCCCTACAGACATGTAATACACGGCCTCGAGGCCGGAAGACAGTTTCTGCGGATTGCCTTTGGCATCGGTCAGGGCCATGCGCGGACGTAACGCCGCCATTTTCGGTTGCGAGCGCCAGTCGGTGACGACGCGGCTTGCGATACCGGTGGCTTCATCCGTGTTCTCACGCACCGAAACGTTGTCGATCAGGTCGGCATATTGCACGACCCCTTCAACTTCGGTGATGATCGGCATGGTGAAGGGGTCCCATTCGGCCAAGATCTGGCCTTTTTTCACTTCCGCGCCTTCATCGGCCAATAATTTGGCACCATAAGGGACACGGAAACGGGCGCGCTCTTTACCTTTTTCATCGACCAGCGACAATTCGGTATTGCGGGCCATAACGATGGAAACGCCTTCGCTGTTTTTCAGCGTGTTCTGGTTCTGCACACGGACACGGGCATCGAACGGCACTTCGACATTGGCGCGCTCACCGCTTCCTGTGGCGGCACCGCCAATGTGGAATGTACGCATCGTCAGCTGGGTGCCGGGCTCACCGATGGATTGGGCGGCGATAACGCCGACCGCTTCACCGATATTGACCGTGGTCCCGCGGGCCAGGTCGCGGCCATAGCATTTGCCGCAGATCCCGTTGGTCGAAGAACAGGTCAAAACAGATTTGGCCAGGATTTCATCCACGCCGGATTCTTCGATCGCTTCCGAAGCCACTTCGTCGATGATCTCATTGGCCGGGATCAGGACTTCGCCTGTCGCCGGGTGCTTGAACTCATGCACTGAAGTACGGCCCAGGATACGTTCAGCCAGGGAAGCCACAACCGTACCGCCATCAAGGACGGCGCGGATGGTAACACCGCGATCCGTACCGCAATCTTCTTCGCGGATGGTCAGATCCATGGCAACGTCGCAAAGGCGGCGTGTCAGGTAACCCGAGTTCGCCGTTTTCAAAGCGGTATCGGCCAGACCTTTACGGGCCCCGTGGGTCGAGTTGAAGTATTCAAGGACGGTCAGACCTTCCTTGAAGTTTGAACGGATCGGCGATTCAATAATTTCACCCGATGGTTTGGACATCAGACCGCGCATGCCCGAAAGCTGACGCATCTGCGTTACGGAACCACGCGCACCGGAGTTGGACATCATCCAGACCGAGTTGATATCCGGACCGTTGGATGTCGCGGAAATCCGCTTCATCGCAGCATTCGTGACATCGGCGGTACAGGTGTGCCAGATATCGACAACCTTGTTATATTTCTCGCCCTTGGTGATGAGGCCGTCCATATATTGCTGTTCGAATTCCTTGACCTGGATTTCTGCCTTGGCCAGCAATTCTTTCTTCTCGTCCGGAATGATCATGTCGCTCTTGCCGAAAGAAACCCCGGCGCGGCAGGCATTCTGGAACCCGATTTTCATCAGGCGGTCGGCGAAGATAACGGCTTCTTTTTGTCCGGTGTGACGGTATACGGCGTCAATAACATTGGTGACTTCTTTTTTGGTCAGCAATTTATTGATCGTCGCATAAGGCAGGTTGACGTCTTTTGGCAATAACTGCGCCAGGATGTAACGGCCGGGTGTCGTATCGACGATGTCGATGCGCGTGTCGCCATTTTCATCCACGGTCGGATAACGGGCCTTGATCTTGGCATGGAGTTCGACCACGCCGCCTTCCAAAGCCAGTTCCACTTCGCCGATATTGCCGAATACCAGGCCTTCGCCGGGCATGTTGTCAAATTCCAGCGTCATGTAATACAGGCCCAGAACGATATCCTGGGACGGCACGATAATTGGTTTACCGGAAGCTGGCGTCAGGATGTTATTGGTCGACATCATGAGAACGCGGGCTTCGAGTTGGGCTTCGACCGAGAGTGGGACGTGCACGGCCATCTGGTCGCCGTCGAAATCGGCGTTGAACGCCGTGGTGACAAGCGGGTGCAGCTGGATGGCTTTGCCTTCGATCAGGGTCGGCTCAAACCCCTGGATACCCAGGCGGTGAAGCGTCGGCGCGCGGTTCAACAGAACCGGGTGTTCGCGGATGACTTCTTCCAGAATGTCCCAGACTTCGGGGCGCTGTTTTTCGACCATGCGCTTGGCGGCTTTCACCGTCGAGGCCATGCCGTAAAGCTCGAGTTTATGA
>JAQGJA010000120.1 GCA_028290805.1 Alphaproteobacteria bacterium | reverse complement strand
ACCAGCTGGGCGGATTTTTCCCCATGCAAGGACAGGACGGCAAGACCGACGGACATCGTGATCTGGCCCAGGCTGGTGCCGTTCATCTTGACCTGCAGGTGGCGCACGGCGTTGGATAATTCCTCGGCCCAGGCGCGCGCATCGTCCAGCTTCATGCCCGGCATCATGATCAGAAATTCCTCGCCGCCATAGCGGCAGGCAATATCTTCCTTGCGCACCTTGGACAAAACCAGGCGCGCGAATTCGATGATCAGCGCGTCCCCTGCATCATGACCGAACGTGTCGTTGAAACGCTTGAAATGGTCGATATCCAGCATCATCACGCTTAACGGCGACTTGCTGGCGGTGGCGCGGATGATCTCGCGCTCCATCGTTTCTTCCATGTAACGGCGGTTGAACATCTGGGTCATGGGATCGCGGATCGATTGCTGGCGCAGTTTTTCCTGCAGCCTTAAATTGGCCAAAGCCAGCGAGAATTGTTCGCTGACGGTCGTGGCTTTCTGGCGCTGGTAGTCGTCGAACTGGTTGTCCTCGGGGGCTGCGATATAAAACACGCCAAGCGTATCGCCATGCGCCTGCATCGGCATGCAGACATAGCCGCCATCGGGCACATTCAGCACATGGGAGCAGACCGGTTCCACGCCGCCGGGCACGACATGGTGCATATGCCCCAGGCGCAGGGCCCAGCAATCATCCGTGGTGTAATCGGGCAGATCGCTGGGCGGCTTGCCCCAGGATAATTTCGTTTCGATCATGTTGCGCGAATTATTGAAGATCGCAACCGAGCCCCAGCTGTCGGGCAAAAGCCAAGGCAGGTTGGTGCGCATGATCTCATAGGCTTCTTCGGAAGAACGGCAACTTTGGAAATAATCGCCCATCTTGCTGATCAATTCGTTTTCGGTCGATAAAATATGCATGCGGCGCAAGGCGTCCTGCAGCGATTTTTCAGTTTTAACACGTTTGGACGCTTCATTGTGCATCATGCCGAACACGAAAAGCAACAAGATGACACAGGCAACCAGCCCAGCCCCGCCCAAAAGCAAGGTCATGTCCACGGCATCGTTCACCGCCTGCTGCCGCAGGGCCAAAAGCCGCTCTTCTTCCTTGATCATGTTATGGACGACGAGATGCAGATCTTCGACTTCCTGGGGATTCACGCCGGCATTGATATGGGCGAAAATATCTTTCTGGGCTTTTTGCTGTTCAGGCGTCTGCACGATTTGTTTCAGCGATTGCAGATTGGCATGCAGGGCTTGCAAGTGTTTAATTGATTTCTGGCGGAAAAACTTGATCCGGTCCATCTGGTTGGGATTGTCCGAAACCAGGTCCTCCAGCTTGTCGATATGGCTTTGCACTTCATCGACGCTTGACTGATACAGGCCCAGATGCTCATCCTTGCCGGTGATGGCGTAATCACGGTGGGCGGCATGTACATCCTTCAGCTTGGAGGTGACCGAAGACACTTCCTTCATGACTTCATAAGTATGGTTGACCATGACCTGCTGGGACTTGATGCGGCCGAAACTTGTATACAGGCCAAGGGCGGTAATGCCGATGATCAGCAGCGCGATCAGGAAAAGACCCAGTACGCGCGAACCGAAGACAGGGGATTTAGCAGGGGCGGGAATCATACACAAAGGGCCTTGAAAGGACAGGAAATCCCAGCTTACACAGCGAATCCTTATAAACTCTAAAGGGCATGGTTTCCCTTGTATTCGTTTAGCGCTTCGTCTTTGAGCAGCCCCTTCACAGCGACCAGTAATGCACTCCATCCGGCAGATCGCGAGGCTTGTACAAAGACTTGATATCGACCAATAAACCGCCTGGCACCAGGCGCGTGGCATATTCCGCCGCCGAAACCGCGCGGTATTCGTCATGCGCAACCGCCAGGATCAGCACATCCAGCTCGCTCATATTTTCCAGGCCCGTCAAGGTCAATCCGTATTCGCGCTGCACCTCGAACGGGTCGGCGAAAGGGTCGTGCAGCATCGCCGTGATCCCGTATTCCGCCAAAGCGTTGATGATGTCGGGAATGCGCGAATTGCGCAGATCCGGCACGTTTTCCTTGAAGGTCAGGCCCAGAATCCCGACCCGCGCGCCCTTGACCGGCCGGTCGATGGCGATCAGTTTCTTGACAATCTGTTCGGTGATATAAATCCCCATCCCGTCATTGATCCTGCGCCCCGCCAGGATCAGATGCGGGAAATAGCCCAGGCGTTCCGCCTCGGTCGTCAAATAATAAGGATCCACGCCGATGCAGTGCCCGCCGACCAGGCCGGGGGTGAATTTCAGGAAATTCCACTTGGTCCCTGCCGCCGCCAATACATCGGAAGTTGAAATGCCGACGCGGTGGAAAATCATTGCCAGCTCGTTCATCAGAGCAATATTCAGGTCACGCTGGGTATTTTCAATCACCTTGGCGGCCTCGGCCACCTTGATGCTGGGCGCTTCATATAATCCTGCCGTCACCACCGCGCCATAGACATTGCGCACGCGGGCCAAAGCTTCCGGCGTCTGGGCCGAGACGATCTTGGTGATCTTTTCAAAGGTGCGTTCTTTGTCGCCAGGGCTAATGCGTTCCGGCGAATACCCTAGGAAAAACCCAACACCCGATTTCAGCCCCGAAATTTTTTCCAGGATCGGCGCGCAATATTCTTCGGTCACGCCGGGGTATACGGTCGATTCGAACACCACGATATCGCCCTGTTTCAGATAAGGCCCCACCGTTTCACAGGCCGAAACCAAAGGCGACAGATCGGGGCGCTGCTGGGCGTCGATGGGCGTGGGAACGGTGACGATAAAGAACGTCGCTTCCTTCAGCGCCGCCCGGTCCGTCGTGTATTGCAGTTTCGTTTCCGCCAGTTCCTCGCGGCTTACTTCGCGGGTGTAATCCTCGCCCTGCTGCAAGGTTTCCACGCGCCTGGCATTGATATCCAGCCCTACCACGCCCGTAAAAACCCGGCCCAAAGCCACGGCCACCGGCAAGCCGACATAGCCCAACCCGATCACGGCGATTTTTTCCTGCATCTCTTTTTATCCCTGTCGTTATACTTGATGCCAGCATTCTAGGGGAAACCAGCCATGATTCAACCGGGCCAGACCTGGCGCCATTACAAAGGCACGATATACCGCATTCTCACTTTGGCCCGCCACAGCGAAACCGCCGAAGAAATGGTGGTCTACCAGGACATCGCCGCACCGGAAAAGATCTGGGTCCGGCCGAAAATGATGTTTCTGGAGAGTGTTAATAATAATGGCGCAGGCGTTCCGCGTTTTACGCCGGAGCGGGAGGAGCCAGCGATAATCAGTTGACTTTGCCAGGGCTTTCTGTACAATTATGACATTATTTCGAAAGGATACTTCCATGGCTGCTTCCTTTATTAAACCGATTGCCGCTACCGCCGCTTCCGTTCTCATGTTTGTGGCAGGGTTTGGCCAGAAAAACGACGTCGCAGCAGGCGAGGCATTGAAAAATGCAGAACCTTTATCTTTGACCGATTACTATCCCCTTGATGGCGCAGGCAAGGCCCATGCGGATTCTGCCGGGCTGATCCGGCCAAAAGGCATGAAGATCCCTGCCATGTTTAAAGAGGGCAAATGGGGCACCAGCGATAAAAAAAATATCAGCACGGAAGAAATCAGTGTCCTGTGGGACACCAAGGACAAACGAGAAGCCTTCTCTCTTCACAGAGGCAATGCGGGCAGTGAGTCGGTGTTAATCCAGATTAACATGACCGATAAAACCGACCCCAAACACAAGACTGCGGAATTCAAATCGGTAAGAATCGAACAGGGCGGCCCTCCAGTCACAAGGGCAGAGGAAATAAGTGACAGCCTGGGCGTCCTGCGATACCGATATTCGGACAACGGAACCCAGCTCAAGAACCAGCCTTATATCATTGTACCGGAAACGGATGCCCTGCTTCGCAACAGAACGGCGCATCAGGTTGTCGACAGCATTGCAGGCCTTGCCGTGTCCACATGGAAAAAATACGCCAGCGCTTCAAAGGGACCTGTAAACACCGATTATCCTGATGGCGATAGGCCATTGCCTTCTTTCGCTCCTGAAATGGCAAAAATAACCATGCTGCGCCAGAACGTACATGATCTGAAGCTTAACCCGAAGGGGTGGAACCCCGAGTTGAAAACGCCACAATCTTCAGGCGGGGTCGGCAATAATAGCGGTAAAAAAATAGTCCTTTAACCGCATTTCAAAGCCAGCCATCAAGGCTGGCCTTTTTTTTGCAAGCATATCCATTTCTTCTTTCAATAAATACAAAGCCTGTTCAAACAGGCTTTTATTATGGGCCGAGTTCAGCCACAGGCTGACGCCCGAAGGATGCGGCAGGGGGATCAGCACGGTTTCATCTCCACAAGTCCCGAACGGATGCCGGACAAATCTTTGCCCCACTGCCTCTTCCAATGGCAGATGACGCTGATTCAGCGCCGCCCGCACCGCCAGATTACCGATGGGCACGATTAACCGCGGCGCCATGGCGTTAATCACCTGAACCAGTTTCGGCCGGTACAATTTCATCTGCTCGGGTTGCGGCGGCACCCGGCCTTTTTTGCCTTTTGGCGTCCCCTGATCGACCAGCGCGTCGAAATGAAACAGGCGCATGATTTCATCCTGCTCATACCCAATCCGCGCAAACCATTTCCACAAATGCGATTTGATAAACGGCGTGTCACGCGTTTCAGGTTTCTGCGCCTGGCCGATGATGATGGCGGGTTTTGTTTGGATCATTATCATTATTATAAAAGGCCAAAAAAATAATCCATGAAGTGTCGATAATCCGCATCCGCTGAAATCATTACCGCAGAATTCTTGCCAAGCCGGTATGCACCGCTTTCATCAAAATCAACCCTTTGGCTGGTAAAACGGACAAAATCGCAACCAATCGCTGCCGATGCCGTTAATGGATCATGCAAAGCGGGCCAGATGCCGCGCCTGTTGTAAAAATCCTGCAGAGCGTTTCGAATCATTTCATAAGCAGTTCCGCCATCAATAAATAATTTCCGGTATAACGGCGTGTCCGGAGACAGTCGAAGCGCGTCATGAATTGTTGTATGCGCCCCGACAATTTTCAGGTCGAGGTTGGGGAATTGATACACGCGGCTGGCCGCAGAAGAATCAATCTCCATATTGGTCCCGCCCTTTATCCATTCATTATTTGCTTTGGGCAAAGTCATCCCCATATGAAAGACGGATAATTTAGGGCTGTACTGTGGATACAAGGAAAGAAAACGATCAAGATTACTTAGCCCTTGAATGGCAAGGTAAACAATATTGTCTTCCGTTTCGCACAATTCTTTCAGCCTGCTCAAATAATCATCCGGCGGTTCATACGTATAACCTTCGATATCTTTTTGTGCATGAAAATCAACATGACCGTTTTTTTCTCCGGCATAGCAGGGAATATCCGCACGGCCCATGGCGGCGAAAAACTTATGGGCATAACGGGCACGTTCAACAGGAAATTTATTTCCTGAAACGGTCATGCGTATATCCGCCCGGGCCGAATTAAGCAGTAATAAAAAGGCCAGTACATCGTCCGGATTTGTGCCGGCGTCGTGGTCAATGATGATGGCGGGTTTAAACATCCTTCACCTCTCCCCTCGCGGGAGAGGTCGCGCGCAGCGCGGGTGAGGGGGCGGCCGCGCAACTCTCCTGTATAATGCGCAAAACCCCTTCCACATTCTGCAACACATCGTGATTCCAAAAACGAAGTATCATAAAGCCCTGGCTTTCCAGATATTGCGTCCGTTCCGCATCCTTTTCCACAGTATGCTGCCCGCCATCCAACTCGACAATCAGACGTTTTTCAAAGCAGACAAAATCCGCGATATAGCGATCAATCGGCTCCTGACGGCGGAATTTATGCGCGATGTTTTTCCCGCGCAAGTGATGCCAAAGAAGCTTTTCCGCCTCGGTCAGATTGCGGCGCAAATTCAGCGCGCGTTTCTGCGTAAATCGCGATTTCTGCATGCCACCCCTCACCCGCTCGTTTCTCGCGACCTCTCCCGCGAGGGGAGAGGTTATTCTGCTCTTCGTCGTAAATCTTTTACTTTATCTTTAAAATAAGAAACTAGGGCCAAACTTGGTGTAACAAACAGAAGCGCTGTTACCGTCAATGGCACAATTGCAAATCTCCACCGTTGCATTTGAATACATGACTTTGCCTTTTTCAGTGCTTCTGTGTAATCGCCCGCAGCCCCCAGTTCGATATAAATCTGCGCTATTTTATCAGCATCTTTTTGTTTAAGAGCAGCATAAAACTCCTCACTTCGACCAGACTCCCAGAGCCTTTCGTTCATGGTCGTACCCGCATATTTAAGTTCTTCTTCCATGATCACGCCCGCTTTTTCTTCTTCGCACTGTCATTCGCTGGCGCTTCTTCCTTCACAACGGCCTTGCGGGACAAAAGCGGTTTGAGGTAATGGCCGGTATAGCTTGCCTTGACCTTTACCACATCCTCCGGCGTGCCGATGGCGACGACCTGGCCGCCGCCATTGCCGCCTTCGGGGCCCATATCGACCAGCCAGTCGGCGGTTTTGATGACCTCCAGATTATGCTCGATGACGATGACGGTGTTGCCGGTATCGACCAATGTGTGCAAAACCTCCAGCAACTTGCGCGTGTCCTCCATGTGCAGGCCGGTGGTCGGTTCGTCCAGAATATAAACCGTGCGGCCCGTGGCGCGTTTGGAGAGTTCCTTGGACAATTTAATCCGCTGCGCTTCACCGCCCGATAAGGTCGTGGCCTGTTGCCCCACATGGATATAGCCGAGGCCGACTTTTTTCAGGGTTTCCATTTTGTCGCGGATCGGCGGCACGGCCTTGAAGAAATCGGCAGCTTCGTCCACCGTCATGTCCAGGATGTCGGCGATGGATTTGCCTTTGTACAAGACCTCCAAAGTTTCGCGCGCATAGCGTTTCCCTTTGCAGACATCGCAGGTGACATAGACATCGGGCAGGAAATGCATTTCGATCTTGATCAATCCATCGCCCTGGCAGGCTTCGCAGCGCCCGCCTTTGACGTTGAAGGAGAAACGTCCCGGCTGGTAACCGCGCGCTTTCGATTCCGGCAATCCAGCGAACCAGTCGCGGATAAACGTGAACGCGCCGGTATAGGTTGCAGGGTTCGAACGCGGCGTGCGCCCGATGGGGGACTGGTCGATATCGATGACTTTGTCGATATGTTCGAGGCCCGTGATTTTTTTGAACGGGCTGGGATGCGTGCGCTCGCCGTTCAGGCGGTTGGCCAAAGCGGCATAAAGCGTATCGATGGTCAGCGAAGATTTGCCCGAGCCCGAAACGCCGGTGACACAGGTGAACGTGCCCAATGGAAAACTGGCCGTGACGTTCTGCAAATTATTACCCGTGGCGCCTTCCAGTAAAATCGCTTTTACCGTGCCTTTTTTGCCTTCGGTTTTGTGCCCTTCGCGCCGTGTTTTCGGCACGGGGATGGAACGGCGGCCGGTCATGTAATCGGCGGTGATGGATTTGGTATTGGCGAAAACCTCTTCCGGCAATCCGGCGGCAATCACATGGCCGCCATGAATACCCGCGCCCGGTCCCATATCGACCAGGTAATCGGCGGTGCGGATGGCGTCTTCGTCATGCTCGACAACGATCACCGTATTGCCCAGATCGCGAAGGCGTTTCAGCGTCACCAGCAGGCGGTCATTATCGCGCTGGTGCAGACCGATCGAAGGTTCATCGAGCACATACAACACGCCCGTCAAACCGGAACCTATTTGCGAGGCCAGGCGAATACGTTGCGATTCACCGCCCGACAAAGTTCCTGATTTTCGCGACAGAGATAAATACGGCAAGCCGACATTATCCAGAAAGAACAGACGCTCGGTAATTTCCTTTAAAATTTTCTCGGAAATCTGGTTGTCTTTTTTGCTGAGGCGTTTCGGCAATCCGGTAAACCATTCCACCGCGCCCTTGATCGACAAATCGCTGACCATGGCAATATGCTGGGCATCTATTTTTACCGCCAAGGCTTCGGGTTTCAGGCGATAACCTTTGCAGCCTTCGCAGGGTTCTTCCGACAGATAACGCGACAGATCGTCGCGCACGCGCGTGCTGGCCGTTTCCTTGTTGCGGCGCTCCAGATTGGGGATAATGCCTTCAAACGGGCGGTTGATATTGTATGAGCGCACGCCATCGGCATAAGCGATCTTGACCGGTTCCTTGGTGCCGAACAGCAGTAATTTCTTGATCCCCGCTTCCAGATCGTCCCAGGGCGTATTGACGCTGATGCCCATATGCCGCGCGAGGGAATCCAACGTCTGGCTGTAATAAGGCGAGTCATTCCATGGCGCAACCGCACCCTGGCGCAAGGTTTTGCGCCCATCGGGAACGACCAGGTCGGGCATGAATTTTTCGATCACGCCCAAACCGTCGCAAGCGGGACAGGCGCCGAAAGGCGAGTTAAAAGAAAACAGGCGCGGTTCGATCTCTTCAATCGTGAAACCGGATTCAGGACAGGCGAATTTCGATGAAAAGACGTGCTTTTCATTCGTATCCGTATTTTCAATCAGCACCAGGCCATCGGCCAGGTTCAGCGCGGTTTCAATGGATTCGGATAAACGCTGCTGGGCATCCGGCCTTACCTTGATGCGGTCAATCACCACTTCGATATCATGCTTGACCTGTTTATCGAGGGTGGGTGGTGTGTCCAGTTCGTGGAATTTACCGCCGACGCGGATGCGCTGGAAACCTTTTTTGCGCCATTCCAGCATTTCCTTGCGGTACTCGCCCTTGCGCCCGCGGATGACAGGAGCCAGGATCATCAGTTTTGTTTCTTCGGGAAAAGCCAGCACGCGGTCGACCATCTGGCTGGTCGTCTGCGCCTGGATCGGCAATCCTGTCATGGGCGAATAGGGCACGCCGATGCGCGCCCATAATAAACGCATGTAATCGTAAATCTCGGTCACCGTTCCCACGGTCGAGCGCGGGTTTTTCGAGGTGGTTTTCTGTTCGATGGAAATAGCGGGCGACAGGCCCTCGATGCTATCCACATCCGGCTTTTGCATCATGTCCAGAAATTGCCGCGCATAGGCCGATAAAGATTCGACATAGCGGCGCTGCCCTTCGGCATAGATCGTATCGAAGGCCAGCGAAGATTTGCCCGACCCCGACAGCCCGGTGATCACAACCAATTGATTTCGCGGCAATTCCACCGTAATATTCTTCAGATTATGCGCCCGCGCCCCACGTACGATCAGTTTATCCTGTGCCATGCCTGTCCTTTAAGCCCGTTTAAAAAAGTCGGGTATTATATAGAGATTTTTGCAGGAAAAGCAAGGAAAGGGTTCCTAACAGGAATAGTCTTGCTAATAGCATAAAAGACATATATATGTGAATAAACTTATAAGGACTGCCTCATGCCATCTCAGTCAAATAAAGGAATTACTTATGGTCAGTTGAGTAATTTTGTCCTAGGAGCCGGATACAGCTTGATCGCGTTCTTAGGATATATTTGTTATAAGATACCTCAGGTAGAAAGCACATCCTGTGACAAGCATTATCACAGCAAAACCGATAAAAATTCCTGGGCTGCCCTGCAAAAACAAATCATGCCTGAGCTTGTGGCCCAACGTGCGATCATCGAAAACGAGCGTCAGATACAACCTGGGCATGAAGTCAATTTCGGCGATCCAGGCCAACATAATTTGGTCTATAATGAAACAGCCGGCGATCGTTATCTGTGCGATATAAAAGGTAATGACACGGTTTTTTTCCATGAAAATTTTTCAATTGGGTATACTGAAAAAAATAATTATAAAAAAGAAGAAAGCGGATTTGGTGAATTCCAATTGAAACTTATACAGGCACTACTTATACCCCATATCCAATTCATAACAGTTTTGGGCCTTATTCAATGAGGGACAAGAAGACGCCTGAACTTCTTAAAGAAAAAATAAGGGCAGCCTTTGTTGTGAATGGCAAATTAAGCGGTACTGATTTATCTGCCAGCGAAGTGCGCAAAGCGCATTTTCCGCAAGCTGAAAAACTTTTGCAGATGATCGAAGAACATCACAAAACCTTTAATTGTGACCACGGCCGTGATGAATATCTCTTTGCTCAATTATTCATTAATAAAACAAATCTTACCTCAATTCCTTCTCATAAATCGAGTTGGAAAGATTATTTTCGTTTGTAATAAGGCTCCATCAGGGCCTTGCTAAAATACGAATATTTTCTATAGTCTACTTGATGAAAATGCGGGTATGCGCAAGACATTACCATCCTTCAGGAGAGGTGATGCCCATGCAATATTACCTTGCGTTAATAGCGTTGATTTTGGCGCTGTTTACACTGCTGAAAGTCATTAGCTAACATGAAAACCGGGCGTGAAGCGCCATGAGTTCGACAGGCGGGCAGCATAGCATTGCCCGCCTGTTTTTATTGCAGGCATATAGGCGGCAAAAGTTAAGACGCTCTTTTTCTTCCCAAGCGGCCAGCCTCGTGGTTTAATGCCAAAATGACTTCCTTACCCAAACGCCCCATTGAAATCATGGACACCACGCTGCGCGATGGCGAGCAGACCAGCGGGGTGGCGTTTTCTGCTGCGGAAAAACTGGCCATTGCGCAATTCCTGTTGACCGAAGTGAAGATCGACCGGATTGAAATCGCCTCGGCGCGGGTGTCCGAGGGCGAGTTTCGCGCCGTGAAAAAAATCACCGACTGGGCCGCGGCGCATGATTGCCTGAGCCGGGTGGAAGTATTGGGATTTCTGGACGGCGATGTGTCGATTGCATGGATGAAAAAAACGGGCGCAAAGGTTTTAAATTTGCTGACCAAAGGCTCACTGAACCATCTGACGCACCAGCTCAAAAAAACGCCCGAGGCGCATTTTGCCGATATTGCCGCAACGATTGCCTTGGCGCGCGCCAATAATATTGCCTGCAATATTTATCTGGAGGACTGGAGCAACGGGATGCGCCATTCGCGCGATTACGTGTTCCGATATTTAGATTTCCTGCAAGGCCAGGAAATAAAACGGATCATGCTGCCCGATACTTTAGGCGTGTTATTGCCGCATGAAACTTATGCCTTCATCGGCGAAATATTGGTGCGATATCCCAATACCCATTTCGATTTTCATGCGCATAACGATTACGACCTGGCCACTGCCAATGTATTGCAAGCCGTGCGCGCAGGGGTACATGGCTTGCATCTGACAGTGAACGGCATGGGCGAGCGCGCAGGCAACGCGCCCTTGGCCAGCGTGATTGCCGTATTGCACGACCATGTAGCGGAGGTGACAACGGCTATTGCAGAAGAAACGTTATATTCGGCCAGCAAATTGATCGAAAGTTTTTCCGGTTTCCGCATTTCAGACAACCAGCCCATCGTCGGTGAAAACGTCTTTACCCAGACCGCCGGCATCCATGCCGATGGCGATAAAAAGAACAATCTTTATTTCAACGATCTCATGCCCGAACGTTTCGGTCGCACCCGGCAATATGCCTTGGGCAAAACCAGCGGCAAGGCGAATATCGAGAATAACCTGCACGCGCTTGGCATTGAATTATCCGATAGCGACCTGAAAAAAGTGACGCAACGCGTGATCGAACTGGGCGACCGCAAGGAATTCGTCACCCAGGCCGACCTGCCTTATATCATTTCCGATATATTGGACAATGAACTGGCGCCGGATAAAATCCGCATCGATAATTACGTGCTGACCCATTCAAAGGATTTGCGCCCGTCCGTTACGCTGAAAATCAGCATCGAGGGAGAAAGCCTGGAAGAACACGCCCAGGGCGACGGGCAATATGATGCGTTCATGAATGCGCTGAAAATCATCTATGATAAAAAGAATCTGGTCCTGCCGCAATTGACCGGTTACCTGGTGCGCATTCCGCCGGGCGGGAAATCGGATGCTTTGTGCGAAACAATCATTACCTGGATGCATCACGAAAAACAATTCAAGACACGCGGCCTTGACAGCGACCAGACCGTCGCCGCCATCAAGGCTACGCAGAAAATGCTGAATTTAATTTAGGCGTTACCGCAACAATAAATCCAGGATCTGCACGATCACATTATCGCGCTGGGAAACCAGGAATACGTTGTCATTCTCCATGCTGTAATAATAGCCGTAAGGCGCAGGCTCGAGCTGGACCAGGACCGGGCGGGGCACGGGCTGGTAACGGTCAAGGCGCTGGCCTACGAAATAGCGCGGCTGGGAATAATAAACCGTTTCGTTGTAAAAGGTAGGGCGCGTCTGAACATAGCGGGTTACCACGCGCGGACGGTTCACATAGAATGTTGTGCGGCCATTGCTGTAGCCGCGATTGCCATTCCAGCCATTGCCGCGATCCCAATTGCGACGATCCCAATTGCCATGGCCGTTATCGCCGCGCCCTTCATAATGGCCATGATCGCCGCGCCCAGTGTCACGGCCATCCCCGGCCTGGGCCGCGTTGGACGTCAGCAAGGCAGCGCTAAGGGCGCAGGCGGACAGAAACAGGGAAAAAGACTTGGTGGACATCTGGGGGCTCCTGTATGGGACGGTTCAAAAGGAAGGCGGTGATTTTTAAGTTGCGCCGGAAATCACCGCCTTGCATGGATAACGCGGCAATGGGGTGCAACCCCCCGTCCATCCGGCCTTGAATCTGGCTTCGCATGTCCGATATCATCCTGATGACGGAAAATTATCCCTTATTGCTGACATTAACATTGGACGAAAAAGCCTTTGCGCATTTCGACGCCATGCGGCGCCGCTTTTTCCCGCCCCACCGCAACAAGGTGCCGGCGCATATCACCTTGTTCCACACCCTGCCCGGTGCGCAAACCGATTCCGTCTCTGCATTGCTGGAACAAACAGCCGCTGCAAGAAAAGCTTTTCCGATGCGCACGAACGGGCTGATGTTCCTGGGCGGCGGGGTGGCTTATACGGTCGAGTCCCCCGACGCCCAGGCCCTGCGCGCCGAACTTGCCGGGCATTGGCTGGAATTTCTGACGCCCCAGGATAAAAACCGCCCAGTCCGCCCCCATATCACCGTGCAGAATCGCGTCAAA
>JAQGJA010000092.1 GCA_028290805.1 Alphaproteobacteria bacterium | reverse complement strand
TTATCGGCCACTTCGCCGGCGATATTTTCCTGGGCCTCCAGCGTGCTGCCGCCGATATGGGGGGTGAGAATGACATTGGCCAATCCGCGCAAAGGCGTTTCCAGCATCTCGCCGTTATTGGCGGGTTCGACCGGAAACACGTCGATTGCCGCGCCCGATAAATACCCCGCATTCAACGCATCGGCCAAAGCCTCCAAATCGACCACCTTGCCGCGCGAGGCATTGATCAGCATCGCGCCTTTTTTCATCCGTTGCATTTCGGCAGCTTTGATCATCATTTTGGTCTGCGGCGTATTGGGCACATGCAGGGAAACAATATCGCTTTGCGCCAATAATTCATCCAGCGAATGGCATTTGCGCGCATTGCCCAAAGCCAGTTTATCCAGCACGTCGTAAAACACGATCCGCATGCCGAAATTTTCCGCCAGTACCGAAAGCTGCGTGCCGATATGGCCGTAACCGACAATGCCCAATGTTTTCCCTCGCACTTCGGTCGCACCATCCACGGCCTTCAGCCATTCGCCGCGATGGGCGGCTTTATCTTTTGCCGGGATGCGGCGCATCAGCATGATGATTTCGCCCAAAACCAGTTCGGCCACCGAACGCGTATTGGCGTAAGGCGCGTTAAACACTACCATGCCGCGGCTTTCGGCGTAATCCAGATCGACCTGGTCGGTGCCGATGCAGAAACAGCCGATCGCCAATAATTGTGGCGCGCTTTCCAGTACTTGTTTCGTCAGGCGCGTTTTGGAACGGATGCCAAGAATTTGCACATCCTGCAAGGCATGGATCAACTCCTCGCCTTCCAGCGCGCCGTTAAACGTTTTTACCTCGCCAAAGCCCGCGCGGTTGAAATGCGCCATCGCAGAGGCGTGAATATTTTCCAGCAGGGCGACTTTAAAGGGCATGAGCAAACTCCGGGTTTTCTTGTAATATACGAAGTAACGCTTGCCAAAAACAGGACAATCTTACACCATCCAAAGAAAACCGGAGGTTACCCATGAAAATGCTTTTAATTGCTGCGATGCTGCTTTTATCCTTGCCCGCTTTTGCCCAGGATCAGGACCAAGCCCCGGCCGAGGACAGCCCGGCCGGGATTTCCCTGGACGGCGTCTGGCGCAGCGATGCCGGGTTGCTCGAGGCTGAAAAATTGCTGGGCGAGAAAAAATACACCGAAGCGCTGACCGTGCTGGACGATATCATTACCCGCAACATGCGCAACGCCGACGCCCATGTCTATAGCGCCGTGGCCTGGTTGAACCTGGGTAATAAGGACAAGGCGAAAACCGAGTTGACCAATGCGTTAGCCATCGACCGCGGCCATATGGGCGCTTACGTAATGAGCGGCCTTGTCGCGCTGATGGAAAATAACCTCACCCAGGCCAATTATTTCCTCAGCGCCTTAAAAGTCGTCTGCCGCGGTACGATGTGTCCCGAATATCAGCGCCTGCAGAAAATCATCCGCGAGATGGGGCAATAAGACCCATAAAGAATAACCCACAAAAAAAGCCGGTATTTCTACCGGCTTTTTTATTTTGTAACCCGACCGCTTAGTTGCGGCCGCCAAAGAGGCGGAGCAAAGTCTGGAACAGGTTGATGAAATTGATATACAAACCCAAAGCGCTGAAAATCGCCATTTTGTGATTCGTTTCATCGCCGTTTGCCGTGCTGTACATGCGCTTGGCGTTCTGCGTTTCAAAAGCGATCAGGCCGGTAAAAACCAGGACGCTGATGATCGAGATGACAAAAGCCATCGCCGTGCTATGAAAGAACATATTCACCAGCGAGGCCAGAATGACCCCAATCAATCCCATGATCAAGAAGGTGCCCATCCCGCTCAGGTCGCGCTTGGTCGTGTAACCGATCAGGCCGGTCCCTGCGAACATGGCCGCCGTAATAAAGAACACTCTTGCTACGGACGCCCCGCTATAGACCGCGAATATATAAGCAAGCGATGTACCCAATACTGCCGTGAAGAGATAGTATTTAACCTGCAGGCTGGCAACGGATTGATGCATGGCCTTGGCCGGGCTCATCCCGAACCAGAGGAAAAGCATCAGGCCGATACCGGTGATCATGCTGACCATCGGATTTAAAAATATCTGGCGCAGCATTGGAATGGCGAAAACGGCATAAGCCGTCACACCCGAGATGGCAAGCCCGGCTGCAACCGTATTAAAGATGCGCAGCATATGGGAACGCAATCCGGCATCATAGGTCACGCTTGGGGCGAAACCTGAACTGGCGCTGGTGGTCGTGAACTGGTTTTCTTGGTTGAACATGGAAATTATCTCCTTTTTGTGATGGTTTCCATTAATGAGGCTTATATAGTCCATTATCGCATATTGGCCATGGCATCTCAAGCGAAACCGGACACGAAGGGCGCGGTTGACGCAGGCTTCGGTTAGCGGTTTATTAAGCCTCAACGGAGAATCAGCATGAAAACGCGTCCCAATTTACGCCCGCTTGGGCATTCCGGCATCAAAGTGCCCGCCATTTGCCTCGGCACCATGACCTGGGGCTCGCAAAACACCCAGGAACAGGCTTTCGAACAGATGAATTATGCCCTTGAACAGGGTATATTTTTCTGGGACACGGCCGAAGTATATGCTGTGCCGCCCGCCGCTGAAACCTATGGCGCGACCGAAACCATGATCGGCAACTGGCTGGCCAAGCATGGCGGACGCGACCGCATTATCCTGGCCAGCAAGATTGTAGGGCGCACCCCGCACCCCAAACCGCAAGGCGCGCCTTCCCACCACCATGACCGCGGGCTGTTCTGGATCCGCGAGGGCAAAGCCCGGCATGACCGCGGCAATATCATGGCAGCCGTGGAAGACAGCCTGAAACGCCTGCAGACCGATTACCTGGATCTGTACCAGTTGCACTGGCCCGACCGCCCGGCCCAGCGTTTCGGCATCCGCGATTATTTCGTGCTGGAAGACGATTTCGCCCCCGACGGCAATTACGAGGCTTTGATGCTGGACGTGCTGCACGCCATGGACGAGCTGATCAAGATCGGCAAGATCCGCGCCTGGGGCTTGTCCAATGAAACATCCTGGGGCGTCATGAAATATATTGCCCTCGCGGACAAGCATGGCCTGCACCGCCCTGTTTCGGTGCAAAATCCTTACAATCTTTTGAACCGTATTGATGAGGCCGGCATGATGGAAGTCTGCCACCGCGAAAATATCGCCCATCTGCCCTATTCGCCGCTCGCCGCCGGGGTGCTTACCGGCAAATATCTGAACGACCAGTGGCCCGTGGGCGCACGCGCCACCAATGCCGGAAAAAAGGGCCGCTATATCAAGCCGCGCTGTGAAGAGGCTACGAAATTTTATGTCGACCTCGCGCGCAAATATAACCTGGACCCGGCACAAATGGCCCTGGCCTTTTTAATACAGCAGCCTTTCATCACCAGCACGATTATCGGCGCGACCACGATGGACCAGCTGAAAACCGATATCGGCAGCCTGCATACGCCTCTGCCCGAAGAAGTCATCGCGGCGATCAATATCATCCACGATAATAATCCCAATCCAGGGCCCTAAATCTCCGCGATCAACACCCCATAGGGCAACAGCGTGTCCTTTGCTGTGTGGCGGTCGAACAGGATTTTCTTCAGATCGTAATGAAAAGCATGGCTGTTCTTTTCATCAAAATTAAACAGGCACAAAATTTTGCGCCCGTCTTTTTCGCGAATGAAACCGACCATTTTCCTCCCCGTCTCCAACAAAGTTGTGGACCCGCTTTGCAAGGCCGGATTATCGCGGCGAAGTTTCATGCAGGCGCGCGTATATTCCAGCAGGGAATTGCCATCCCCTTCTTGTACTGTGACCGCCCGCGCGGCTTGATCGGGCGGCACCGGCAGCCAGGCTTTGCCGCTCGTAAATCCCGCTTCAGGCAAATCTTTGTCCCATGGCATGGGCGTGCGGCAGCCATCGCGCCCCTTGAATTCCGGCCAGAAACTGATGCCGAAAGGGTCTTGGATCTGCTCCAGCGGAATATTGGCTTCGGACAGGCCTAATTCGTCCCCCTGGTACCAGCACAGATATCCTTCCAGGCAGAAATACGCTGCAATCAAAAGCCGCCAGGCTTCTTTGGGGTTTTCATGCGTTGCAAAGCGCGACCATAGACGCAGGATATCATGGTTGCCCAAAGACCAGCACATCTTGCCCGGATTGTCGAAATGCGTTTTTACATCCTGCAATAATTTTGTAATCGCCGAAGCCTTCAATTGGGCATGGATCAGATGCCCG
>JAQGJA010000206.1 GCA_028290805.1 Alphaproteobacteria bacterium | reverse complement strand
CCGAACTCTGCGCGAAGCGACCGAGCAGCACCGGAACCGTGTTTACCTCGTCGGGGTCACCGTCGACCGGGCCCGAAGCGCCGGGCACGATGATGATCCCCGGAAGCGTCGGGTCGAGCATCCCCGTCGCCGCCACAGGCATTTCGCGCGTGCCCGAAGTCACGAGTCGCGCGCCGTCGGCCGAGACAAACGACAGGTGGATGTCGGCTCCCGCGGCATCCGCCCCGGCATCCCAAACCTCAAACGGGGCGATCGCATCGAGCGGGTCGAACCCGTCGAACAGCACAATCTGGACAGTAAATGTCATGACTTCTCCTCCGTGAATGCGGGCGCCCGCGCCTTCAGTCTAACTGAAGGTTGCGTCCGGAGAAGTCAGGACATCAATCGCATCATGGATGCCCGCAGCCCCTCCGTGAGCTCCGGAAACTGCCGCGCACACTCAGCATCCAACGCCACAACTTCTGCGCGGGCGAGCTCGAGCAACTCGAGCCCGGCGGCGGTCACCCGCAAGCTCGACGCGGTGCCGGCGGAGGCCGTGGCATCCTCCACCCACCCGCCCTCGATGAGACTCTCGACCGCGACGTGCACGCTCTGCACGGTGATGCGCGACCGCCGTGCGAGTTCGCTGAACGAGACGTCGGGGGTCGCGTTGATGTGTCCGAGCAGGCCGTACTTGCGCGTGTTGATGCCGAGCTTCTTGAGGGCTGTCGCGAGGTCGGTCTCGAAGGAGCGCACGATGGTGAGCATGGCGATCACGGGTGAGAACGGCGGCGGCTCGGTCATCCGTGAATCCTACGAGTGAATGGCGGGCTCGCCTATGCGGCGGCCCTCACCCGGCGCACACGCCGCACGATGAGCCACACGACGATGCCGGCTAGCACCGCGTAGACGATGTAGTCGATATACCCGGTGTACTGCTCGATCAGGTGATACTGCGAACCGAGCAGCGCTCCCAGGGAGACGAGAAGGGAGTTCCAGAGGCCGCTTCCGGCGATGGTGAAGACGCTGAAGGTGAGGAGGGGCATCTTGGCCGCTCCCGCGGGAAGGGAGATGAGGCTGCGGACTCCGGGAATGAGCCGGCCGAAGAACACCGCCGACCGTCCGTGGCGCACGAACCACGCGGTCGCCTTCTCGAAGTCTTCGCGGTCGACGAGCGGGAGCTTCGACAGCAGAGTGATCGATCGTTCCTGCCCGAGTTTCGCGGCGAGCGCGTACAGCCCAAGGGCACCGACGTAAGCGCCAACTGTCGTCGCGACGATGACCCAGGCGAAGTTAAGTTTGCCCTGCTGGGCGAGCGCACCCGCGAGCGGAAGGATGACCTCGCTCGGGATCGGCGGAAACACGGTCTCGAGCAACGTGAAGAGCCCCGCCCCGACCTCGCCAAGCCGATCGATCAGGGTCGCGGCGAACCCGACGAGCCCTCCGGCGTCGGTCAGATCGGTGGTCGGCGTCGCGAATTGCATGGCATCCAGCTTCCCTGACCGAGTTGAGAGTTACGTGGATGTCACGAGCCGCCCCTTGCACTGAGATGGGCGCTAATGCGCGTTCACGCGGGCGGCAGCACGCATTAGTGCCTATCTCAGTGAGCGAGCGCGGCGCGGAGGGAGGCTCGAAGCCGGACCGCGGCGCTACGCGCTCACGAGCACTCGCGACAGCGCATCCAAGGCACCCGGCACGAGCTTGTAGTACGCCCACGTTCCGCGCTTCGATCGCGTGACGAAGCCCGCCTCAGTGAGCACGCGCAAGTGGTGCGAGACGGTCGGCTGCCCGATGTTGAGCGGCTCGGTGAGGTCGCACACGCATGCTTCGCTGCCCTCGGACGCCGCGATGATCGACAGCAACCGCAACCGCGCGGGGTCGGCGAGCGCCTTGAGCGAGCGAGCGAGGTCGTCGGCTTGGGGTTGCGTGAGCGGCTCGCGGGCGAGTGGTGCGCAGCACGCGGCAGCGTCGATGACGGGCAGCAGGGTGACCATGGTCCGATAGTACATTGACAACCATCGATATAGTCGGCAGACTCTCCATATCGATGAACGTCGATATAGCGAGGAGTCACCATGAAGAACGTTGCAATCGTCGGCGCTGGCCCGATCGGTCTTGCCGCCGGCGCGAATCTGCTCGAGCGAGGCATCCCCTTCACGATTCTCGAAGCGGGAGAAACGGCGGCGAGTTCCGTCAAGGCATGGGGTCACGTCGCGCTCTTCTCGCCGTGGCGTCACCTCATCGACCCCGCCTCGCGTCGACTGCTCGAAGCGAACGGATGGCACGAACCCGCTGGCCTCGACCGCGCGCCCACGGGCGATCAACTTGTCGAGCTTTACCTCGAGCCCCTCGCTGCTCTGCTCGCCGAGCACGTGCGCGTGAATGCACGCGTCACCGCAATCTCGCGCCGCGGAATGGATCGCACGCGCTCCACCCACCGCGCCGAGACACCGTTCATCGTGCGCTCGAGCGACGCCGACATCGAAGCGAGCGCCGTCATCGACGCCTCCGGCACCTACCTCTCGCCCAATAGCCTCGCCTCGAACGGACTAGAACCACGCGGCTTGGATTCCGTAGCCGGCCTCATCTCCCCCGCCCTCCCCGACGTGCTCGGGTCAGACCGACACCGTTTCTCGGGCAAGCGCGTCGTGGTTGCGGGCGCCGGCCACTCCGCGGCCACCACCCTCCTCGCTCTCGTGGACCTCAAGCGGCTCGACCCCGCGACGAGTGTCTCGTGGGTGATCCGCAACGCGACCGCGGTGCGCGTGTTCACGCCCGAGTCCGATGAGCTTCCCGATCGTGCTGGCCTCGGTTCGCGATTGCGGGCGGCCGTCGAGGGCGGCGAGATCGAGCTCGTGCCCGAGTTCGAGATCGAGTCGTTCGAGCGCCGTGGCGAGAGGGCGATCATCCATTCGGCCACACGCAGCCTCGAGGCCGACGTGATCGTGAGCGCTACCGGTTTCAGGCCCGACCTGTCGCTCGAGCGCGAGATCCGCCTCGATCTCGACGAGGTCGTCGAGGCTCCGCGCAAGCTTGCACCGCTCATCGACCCAAACGTGCACTCGTGCGGAACGGTCGAGCCGCACGGGTTTGCCGAGTTGCAGCATCCCGAGCCCGATTTCTTTATCGCGGGCATGAAAAGCTACGGTCGCGCGCCGACGTTTCTGCTCGCGACGGGGTACGAGCAGGTTCGCTCGATCGCCGCGCATCTCGCGGGCGACGAAGCTGCCGCGCGCGCCGTCGAGCTGACGCTGCCCGCGACGGGAGCCTGCTCCACGAATGCGCCGCAACCGGTGCTCATCGGGGTGGGAGCGGGAACTAGCGCCCCCGCACAATCGAGCTGCTGCAGCTAGTCCCGCACGTCAACGCCGAGCGCCCGCGCCAAGTCGACGGCGTGCAAGCCGACCTGCCGCTCGCTCAGTGTCGCTCCGCCGAGTGACGAAGCGTCGACGAAGCGCCCGACCTCGAGTCCGCGCAGATCGAGGTGCTGGATGCGGGCCCGGCGCGCGTCCACCTCGTCGGCGGTGCACTCGTCGAACCGCACTCGCGTGACGCGGGCGTCGGGCAGGTCGAGGGTTGCGATGCGACATCCAATCAAGTGGATGTCGGCGAGCTCCGCGCCCGCGAGGTTGACGTAGTCCAGCCGCAGGTTGCGCAGCTCGACCGATCCGAGGTTGGCGCCCGCGAGGTTGAGCGACGCGATGCGGCCGCCGTCGATGCGCACGTTTCGCCACGTGGACTCGCGACCGCTCAGTTGCACGGCATTGAGGCCCTCGATGTCGACATCGGTGAGGGTGGATCCGTTGATGCTCAGGTCATGCAGTGAAGCGGGAGTGAATCGCGATTCGACGATCGTTGAGTAGGAGGCATCCACGCTGTCGGCAAACGCACCGAACGCCAC
>JAQGJA010000085.1 GCA_028290805.1 Alphaproteobacteria bacterium | reverse complement strand
TGTTTAAAACCGTCGGCAATCCTTGCCCGCCGAATTCTGTCGGGGCGGATAATCCGGCCCAGCCGCCTGCGATATAATTTTGATAGGCGTCGCGAAAACCGGGTGGCGAAGTCACCTCCCCGTCTTTCCAGACGCAGCCTTTCTGATCGCCGACGACGTTCAAGGGGAATAATTCCCCCGCCATAAATTCGCCCGCCGCTTCCAATACAGCGTTGCTTAATTCCTGGGTAGCATCGCTGTATTGCGGCAAGGCGGTCAAACGCTGCATGCCGATCACGTCGTGAAGCAGGAACTGGACGGTTTGCAGCGGGGCGGCGTAACTGGGCATGGGCAGGACTCCTTAAAATGAGTCTTTCCATTGTGCAGGAACAGGTTTAATTTTTGCGTAATTTATATTGCATTGCACCGCGTAAGGCCTATATCAACCCTATGACTGCAAAGCCTTTGGCCCTGATTGATTTTTACGACGGCATGGAAGGCCGCGGCATTCCCAGTATTATCGCCGCCGCTGAATCCTGTGGCTATAAACCGGTCTTGTTCGATTTGCGCCGGAAGAATGAAATTCCAGCCCTAAAAGATTTCGACGTATTTATTTCCTCGGGCGGGCCGGGCGACCCGAATGTTTATGGTGAATGGGGTCCGGTCTTTTTTAATTTCGCCCACGAATTATTCACCTATAACAAGCAAAACCCGGACAAGCCGAAAGATTATTTCGCCATCTGCCATTCTTTCCAGATGCTGGCCCATGATCTGAAAATGGGCGTGGCCGGGTTGCGGCCTGAAGGCAGATTATCAGGCATTCACACCCAGGAAAAAATCCATGGCGAACTGCCGGAAATAGTCGCCGGGCTCCCCGACCGTTTCGATACGCTGGAAAACCGTTTTTACGAAGTTGTGCTGACGGGCGGCCATCCCGATTTCATTCCCTTTGCCAAGCGCGAACACGCGCTGACCGGGATGGTCAGCCGGGACGGGCATTTTATCGGCACCCAGTTCCATCCCGAAGCGACCGTCCAGGGCGTGGCGGGCTTTATTAATGACCCGGATAACCGCAAGACCGTGACCGAACTTCATGGCGCGAAAACATTACAGGACATGCTGGGGCGCATGGAAAATGTTGCGGTCAGCCATGGGCTTTTAATCGATTTCCTGCACCGCTCTAAGCTGCCTTCGTTTTTTTAGGCCACAGATTTCTGCCCTTAAGCTGCTCCTGCACTTCGGGCAAAACACTATCCGTCGAAAAGGCCAGGCCGAAATTCATTTTGTAATCTTGCTCGATCTGATATTTTGGTTTTGACAGCAAACCATATCTGCTGGCTTTATTCTGGTTTCGCGTCGCATAATCAATCCGCATGATATAATTTTCATCTGCGAAACATAATTGTGCGGGCTTATCTGCCAGGTGCCTGAAGAGGGCTTTATAAGGATATGGCACGCTATTATCTTTAGGTAAAAAGCCCATATCCGCCATTGTCATCATATATTCAATATGCCTGCCAATCGTCTTGTCAGACTGATAGAACAACGTTGCCTGGCCCAAGCATGCCTGGAGATAGGTCTTGCGGTCAAGGCCATCCTTTTCGAACCTGTCCACCACGCCATTGACATTGCGGGACAGGGTTTGTGGCAACTGGTAAAATAGCTGGGGCTGTTTAAGACAGGCGGCAAGATAATTCCTGTGGTCAAGACCGTCCTCTTTAAAAATTTCAATCATGCCCTCGATATTGGCAATGACTTTTTCGCCCGACAGGCTGAAAAGGGAAGGTCGCTTTACGCAGGCCCGGATATAGTGTTTACGTTCCAGCCCGTCTTTTTCAAAGGCGTTTACGGGGCCATCGACATTCGCTTTTACCGTTTCCGGCGTCTGGACGAAAAGCTCATTATGCTCGATGCATGCCCGGAGATAATCCCTGCGGGTCAAGCCATTGCCCAGCAGATCTGCCGTTTCCGATACTTTGCCATAGTAATCAAATACCGGGCTTGATTTTTTTATTGTTTTAACCTTGTAAAACGCAAAATTCTTTAACAGTCCTGAAGCTGCTTTCTTTTTCTCGGCGGCTGAAATTTCATCGCCAAACAAATCCAGCTGACTTTCTATATGAGCCAGTAATTTGGAATCGTAATCCGGGTCGTTGCTGCACAAAACAGCATTATTTTCTATGTGCATTTTCTTGCTTTCCGCTTTGGCTGGTTAAGTAACAGCCATTTTAATTTATGTCAACGTTTAATGCTTTTAATTGTCCCGTTTTCAGCGGGTCATTTTAGCCGTTTGCCCTTTTCCTCCTGCCGTTCTATATTGCCTCATACGGTCACTCCAAAAGGCAGTCGCATGTCCATCAAACGCCCCTTAAGCCCCCATATCCAGACCTATAATCTGTTTTTCAAGATCACCTCGCTGACCTCGATCCTGCACCGGGCAACGGGCGCGGCTTTGGTGGCGGGATCGCTGATTATCGTGTACTGGCTGATGGCGATCGCGCATGGCGCACCGGCTTATGACCGCTTCCAGCATGTTGTGCAGCATCCTTTGGGCCAGGTCGTATTGTTCGGTTTCACCTGGGCTTTCTGGTATCAGTTATTAAGCGGCACGCGGCATCTGTTCTGGGATTCGGGCTATGGGCTTGAACTAAAGCGCGCCAAAATGCTGGGCGTGATCATCATTATTTCCAGTATCGTGGCCGCCATCGCCACCTGGATTTATATTATCGGAGTTCTATAAATGCCATATCCTGATCCGAACCATCTCCGTACCCCGCTTGCCCGCGCCAAGGGTCTGGGCAGCGCTAAAAAAGGCACGCAGCACTGGTGGATGATCAAAGTTTCTTCAATCCTGTTGATCCCGCTTACCCTGTGGTTTTTCTTTTCCCTGATGCATGCACTGGCCGGCGGGTTTGATCATGCGGCGGCGCTTGCATGGGTCAAGAAGCCTTATAATTCCCTGCTGCTTTCGGTATTCATGGGCATGAATTTCTATCATGCCGGGATTGCGGGACAGGAAATCATCATCGATTATGTGCCCAATCATAAAATCCAGGTGCCCGCAGCTTTGGCTTACAGCATATTCTGTTATGGCCTGGGTATTTTCAGCGTCTTTACCGTTCTTTACATCACCTTCCGCCTTTAATTTCCGGGTACCAATATGGCCACGCAAAACACCGCCTATCCCATTACCGAGCATAATTACGATGTCGTCGTCGTGGGCGCAGGGGGCGCAGGATTGCGCGCCACATTCGGCATGGCGGAAAAAGGGTTGAAGACCGCCTGCCTGACCAAGGTGTTCCCCACGCGTTCCCATACGGTGGCGGCACAAGGCGGGATTTCAGCAGCTTTGGGCAATATGGGCGACGATGACTGGCGCTATCATTTTTACGACACGATCAAGGGGTCGGACTGGCTCGGAGATCAGGACGCTATCGCCTATATGTGCGAGCAGGCCATCCCCGCCATTATCGAGTTGGAACATTACGGCGTGCCGTTTTCGCGCACGGCTGAGGGCAAGATTTACCAGCGCGCATTCGGCGGCATGACCACCGAGTATGGCAAGGGTCAGGCCTTTCGCACTTGCGCCGCCGCCGACCGTACGGGGCATGCCATTTTACACACATTGTACCAGCAATCGCTGAAGCACCGAGCCGAGTTTTTCGTGGAATATTTTGCCCTGGATCTGGTGATGGATCCTACAAGCGGCGAATGCCTTGGCGTATTGGCCTGGAACCTGGATGACGGCACGTTGCATCTGTTCCGCGGGCACCAGACGGTATTGGCGACGGGCGGTTACGGCCGCGCTTATTTCTCGTGCACTTCGGCGCATACCTGTACCGGCGACGGCAATGGCATGGTGATGCGCGCCGGGTTGCCTTTGCAGGACATGGAATTCGTCCAGTTCCACCCGACCGGGATTTATGGCGCAGGCTGTCTCATTACCGAAGGGGCGCGCGGCGAAGGCGGGTATCTGACCAATGGCGACGGCGAGCGGTTTATGGAGCGTTACGCGCCCAACGCAAAGGACCTGGCATCCCGCGACGTTGTCTCCCGTTCCATGACGATGGAAATCCGCGCCGGACGCGGCGTGGGCAAAAAGAAAGACCATATTTTCCTGCATCTGGAGCATCTGGGCGCCGAGGTCATCCACCAGCGTTTACCCGGCATTGCCGAAACGGCGCGGATTTTTTCGGGCGTTGATGTGCTGAAAGAACCCATCCCTGTCCTGCCGACCGTCCATTACAATATGGGCGGCATTCCGACCAATGTGCATTGCGAGGTCGTGTTCCCGACCAATGAAAACCCCAATAACGTGGTCCCGGGCCTGATGGCCATCGGCGAGGCGGCGTGCGTTTCCGTGCATGGCGCGAATCGCCTGGGCTCGAACTCCCTGCTCGACCTGGTCGTGTTCGGGCGCGCCGCTTCGATCCAGGCGGCTAAATTGGTCCAGCCCGGGACGCCGCACAAGAAACTGCCCGGCGATGTTCTGACCCCGCTGATCGACCGTTTCGACCGTTTGCGCAATGCCGCAGGGGCAATCCCGACCGCCGAATTGCGCGCGGAAATGCAGGGTATCATGCAAAGCGATGCCGCCGTGTTCCGCACCGCCGAAATTTTGACCGAAGGCTGCCAGAAAATCAGCGCCATGTCGGCGAAATTCAGCGATGTTCTGGTGCGCGACCGTTCTTTGATCTGGAATTCCGACCTGGTTGAAACGCTGGAGCTGGATAATCTGCGCACCCAGGCCGTCGCCACCATGTATACTGCCGAAAACCGCACCGAATCCCGCGGCGCCCAAGCCCGCGAAGATTTCCCGAACCGCGACGACGTCAACTGGATGAAGCATTCTCTGGTCCTGGTCGATCAAAGCGGCAAGGTACAATTGGGCGAACGCCCGGTGACCCTGACGACGGAAGGGTTTGATGTCGATCCGGTGCCGCCGAAGGCAAGAACGTATTGATGAAACGAATTTTCCTTTTTAGCCTGCTGATTTTTTTTCTGGCCGTTTCCGCCGGTTACGCCGAAGACGAGAAAATCCTGCCCATATTCTTAGGCCGCTGGAAACCATACAGCCACGGGGCTATTGCAAAAGTGGAAGTCAGAGAAGATCGTCTCATCTCTGTCAATCCTGCCACAGGTAAAGTGAATCAGGTCCAGTTTTACCGTCCTGTACTAAATTGGGACAGCAAATCTGTAATGCTTGTTTACCGCAGCAATGGTGATACTGACACGGCAGAATTTATACGGTTCTCTATCGAACCGCCATCATCTTATGAAGACCCGAACATCGAAACCCTTGTAACAGACTATAGCGATTGCGAAATCGATATCGACGATTTTGTCCGCCGGACGCAAAAAGAATTGCAGGAAATGGTAAGAACAAAAAAATGCCCCGGAAACCGCTCTTTATTCGATGAAAATTACCTTAGCGCAGCTTCCTGGACACGATCTATCTTAAACAGGAAATAATCATTTCTGTTTTAATGGCGCCAAAAACAGATGACGTATCCTTTCGTTTCGTTCTGTGCCAATCCCTTCCCGCTGACTCTCTTTTGCTGCTGCCGCCCAATCTTTATTATTGATCGCTTCATACAATTTTGGCCATTTACTGGGCGAAAGACCGTTATTGCCCAGTAAATAATTCATATCATAAAGCCCTAATTTTACCTCACCTGGCAACGTGTCGAAATCAGAGATGCGGTTTCGCAGATTTCGATTGTTTTCCTGCAGATACTCTTTAGCCAATTGACGGGCATCGTTTGGATTAAGGCGTAATTTTGTCTCACTCTTATAATGTTCAGCTGCTAAATTTCTAGAATTTCCTAATTTTGTCAGAGCATTAAACCCTTCCTGAATTTCATTTTCCGTTGCAGGCCGTTTTCCCAAACTGCTTTCGTATTTAAAAGGAAGCTTCTTGGCAGCCTCTATATCAGGCAGCATTTTCCCGATACCAACTGTAACACGTTGTTCAGAGTCCAGATAAGGCCATTGAAAATTTTTCTCCTGTTCCTCAATGTGTCCCATAATCGTATCGTCATTCAGGGTGCTGTCGATGGTGCGCCTGATCTTCGGGGTCACCTCAAACGAACAACTCATGCGGCCGGCCATTCTGCGCCAAGCGTTTTCCCAAAGCTTTTTCGGTCGGACCATCAGGACGCAGCCAGCCGTCTTCTTTCAGTCCCTCATCCTTTTGAAAGGATTTGATTGCGTTAAAAAGGGCCGCGTATAGATCCCTTCGGCCTTGTCTTCCTCTGTTTTATAATTCAGGTAAGCCAGACCGGAACGGATTTTCGCAACATCCTTTTCCCTGTTCGCCTTGCCATTCCCGACATGATTTTCCAAGCCGGATAACAAACCATTCACCAAGGCCATTCTTTCCTCCATAAAAAAGCCCCGGCGGGAATCGCAGGGGCTTATCATACAGTGAATATATTCCTATATGTGGATTTGTCAAGTCGATTAAAGGGTTGAATAACTAAATGACGTAAGCCGACTAGGTTATCAGATAAGGCAAAAGCTGGGGGCCGTGGGTGATGAACTTTTTGGTCATGGCCTTGTTTTCCTGCATCTCGCGCATGGCGTTGATGGTGATGCTTTGGGCGCCGGTACGGTCATAGTAACAGGTCTGCCCGGCTATGGGGCTTATTCTGGCGCCCTCCTGGACCATGCGGTCGTAAAATTTTTGGCCCAGGACTTTGACCTCGTCCGATGGGTCGAACACCACGCCGACGCGGTTGATCAGGCTGCGCTTGACGAACAGGCTGCCTTCAAAGGCCTGTTCCCGGGCGTCCACCATTGTGTTTTCCACATCATAATAATAGGGCACATGCGGGTCACCCAGGATGTGCGGCTTGCCGACGAACATTTCGGTGTCCGGATGCCGTTCGTGGAATTTTAAAAAATTGGTGAGATGGTTAGGCATGTAATAATCATCGCCATCCAGAAAAGCCACCCATTCGCCGCGCAGATGCTCCAGCCCTGTATTGCGCGAGGCGATCAGCCCTTCATTCTTTTCTTTCAAAACCGGCGTAATGCGGGCATCGCTCAATGCGGCCTCAGCCGCAATAACCGGGGAATTATCGGGCGAGGCATCGTCGACCACGATCAGGTGCCAGTCGGCATGATCCTGGGCCTGTACGGAATCAATGGCGCGCTGCAGGGTTTTTCCGGATTTATAGGAGGCGGTGATGATGTCTATGAGCATAAGGAATTATTTTATTTGTAAAGAAAATTAAGTCGATAATATAAATTAGGGCTGATTTATTTTCAGGGCGGAGTCGGCCTTTTTGAAAATAACGGTATCGTTCACAACAATTGTATCAAGCGAAAATGTATCCCTTATGTTTTTGCTTAAACTATCCAGCAGGACAGATGAACCCGGCATATTTTCTGTCGTATCCATGGCAATGCGATCCGTATTCTCCAGAACATTCGAATGGAATTGACCTTTCCTTCTGGACTGGCCGGTTGTCTTATCCTGCGCCTTTATTGTCATTGTATGAGCAGAGTCACGCTGAGGAACGCTTTTACCCTCTTTAGCATTCAAAAGCTGGGCACCAACAAACCCGCCGCTAATAACCATTATTTGCAGGATGGTTCTTCTTATCGCCATTTAATTCTCCTTTGTATGCGATATGTATACTAACCCCGAGCATTATTGTCAATAAATAATCGGGGTTTTTACCTTTCCTTATCTTGCATTCTTTAGCCTCTGGACCCATATTCTATCCATCAAGGTGATATCATATATGGCACAATTTTCCCTACCGCAGAATTCCAAGATCAAACCCGGCCGTCTGGTCGATGCCAGCCATGGCGGGTCGCGGACCAAGACATTCAAGATCTATCGCTGGTCTCCCGACGACACGGAAAACCCGCGCACGGATGAATATATCCTGAATCTGGACGATTTTGGGCCGATGGTGCTGGATGCGCTGATCCACATCAAGAACCATGTCGACCCGACCCTTACCTTCCGCCGTTCCTGCCGCGAGGGGATTTGCGGTTCCTGTTCCATGAATATGGGCGGGACCAACGGCCTGGCCTGTACCAAGGCGATCGAGGATTTCGACAAAGGCGTCAACATCTATCCCTTGCCGCATATGCCGGTGGTCAAGGACCTGGTCCCCGATCTTTCCCACATCTATGCCCAGCTGACCAGCATCGAGCCCTGGCTGAAAACCGATTCCCCCGCCCCGGAGCGTGAGCGTTTGCAGACCGCAGCGGACGCCGACATCATGAACGGCGAAGACGGCCGGGGCCCGGCGGCCTGTATTTTATGTTTTTGCTGTTCCACGGCGTGCCCTTCCTATTGGTGGAACGGCGACCGTTTCCTGGGTCCAGCCGTACTGATCCAGGCTTACCGCTTTATCACCGATACGCGCGACGAAGCCACCGGCGAGCGCCTGGACATGCTGGAAGACCCCTTCCGCCTGTATCGCTGTCACACGATCATGAACTGCACCAATACCTGTCCCAAAGGCCTGAACCCGGCCAAGGCGATTGCGGAAATTAAAAAGTTGATGCTGGCGCGGCAGGCGTAGTCATGTTTTCCGACATAACAGAATTACGGGGCACGGATATTGCCTATTTGCGACAATTGAAAAAATCGCTTTTTTTCTTCGGCGTGGATTATTCCTTTAAAATAGAAAAAACCATCAGCTTCTGTTTGATGTTTTTATCAGCTGTTATTTTAATTCAAATTGTCTATGCCGGGGTTTCACGGCAATATGATTGGATTATTTTAACCTTACTGTGTCTGACGTTCCTTTCACGGCCGTTTCTGTTTCGGCTTTTTTTATCGTACCAGATTGAGAAAGCGATCAGGGATGGGAAGACAAAAACTGAAAAGGTTATTTATAAAGAAAAAGGTATTGCGGTCCCTCTAGGCAGCAATGTGGATTTATTTACTCAAACACCGGCGGTGTTTCTGGAAAATGACCAAGGTAAAAAGATCACACTTCTTTTGGAATTTGATCAAGGGAAAAGAGGAAAAAGCCTGGCTACGTTTTTTAATGAACTGGCACCCAGTCAGGAAGTAATGTTTTTGCTTTCCCGGTATCATAATATCATTCTTGATGTTGAATTGCTTCCCACACTACAATCGCCGCAATCGCCGCCGTTTCCGCACGCAAAATAAGCGGGCCCAGGGATATGGGGCGGACGAAATCATATTGCTGCAGCAATTCTTTTTCGCGCGTGGAAAATCCGCCTTCGGGGCCGATCAAAATCGCGCCGGGTTTTGCGGGGTCGAAAACCTGGGCGGCGGGGGCAGCATCCTCGCGTTCCAGGGCGGCGTATAAAAGCCGCGATTTATCCCATGTCGCCAGGACCGCCTCCAGTTTTTTCGGTGCGAAAAATTCCGGCACATTCGTGCGCTCGCATTGCTGGGACGCTTCGATCAAATTCGCCTTGGCGCGATCTTCATTCACCCGCGCATTCTGGGTGTATTCCATCAGCACCGGTTGAATCGCACCGACATTCAGTTCGGTGGCTTTTTCCAGGGCAAAGTCCCAAGCCTCTTTTTTCAAGGGCGAAAGCAGCAGCCACAAATCATGTGGCTTTTGCGGTGTTTGTATCTGCGTCTCCAGCACCACTGCGCCACGCTTGCCCGTTACCGCCAGCCTTCCCTGCCATGCGCCGGAAATCTCATTGAATACCGCAATGGCGTCGCCCTGCCCGAGGCGCAGCACGCGCAAGATGTAATGCGCCTGATCGTCGTTCAGGGGAACGGTTATACCGGCTGCCATTGCAAGGCTCGGAATATAAAGACGGGTGAGGCGCATAATAGTTTATAGGTCAAACAACTTAACTGTGCTATACGTATTTGCATGTTATTAAAATTTCTAAATCAGGAATTCAACTCTGAAATCAAGCCTTTCTGGCCGGTGACCTCCAGTTTTGTCCTTACCATTTTAATATGTTTTTTTATTGCGCCACCTTTGGCTGGTGCGGCTCTTTTGCTGGGTTTTCCCGGTTATTACGGCGCTTTGATGTTCTTCAAAGATGCGAAAAAACGAAGAGTAAAAATATATAAAATACTCTTTCAGGCCTTTCTCCTGGGCCTTTTTTGCCCCTTATTCATAGGCGCCGTTATATTTATCGCCGAGTCAATTACAAGCCTGGCTATGCACGATCACAGCTTTTTTACAAAAGCTGCTGTGGATTTGGTGATAGCGATGATATCTTTTTCTCTCTTGACTGGCATTTGCGCTTTAATCGGAATTACCCTTGTCCTTTTGTCTTTCTTAGTGTTCGATAAAGTCCATGGTCCAAGACATCGCTGAAAAATCTTTCTGGGATAAATACCCGCCCCTTAAGCCCTTTGCGCAATTGGCGCGATGGGATCGGCCGATCGGGTTCTGGCTGTTATTTTGGCCTTGTGTCTGGGGCGCGGCTTTGGCGCCGCATTTTCAGGACCGGAATTTCCAGTATAAACTCTGGCCCATCTTCCTGTTTTTTATCGGCGCGATTGCCATGCGCGGGGCGGGTTGCACACTGAACGACCTGCTGGACCGCAAACTGGACGCAAAAGTGACGCGGACGAAAAACCGCCCTTTGCCCAGCGGCACGGTGCATCCGGTGGCGGCAGTTGTTTTTCTGATGCTGCAGCTGGCCGTTGGAGGCTGGGTATTATTCCAGCTGCCCAATACAGCGATTATGATCGGGTTTTTGC
>JAQGJA010000049.1 GCA_028290805.1 Alphaproteobacteria bacterium | reverse complement strand
TAAATAGTAAAACGATTTTTGCTATTGTCTCGTTTGTATGGATGAAAAATTTTGATTTGAATGAACAAGAAATAAATCCACGTATACCTCTTATTCAATCTGCCTCTAACTTAATCTGGGATATAATAAGAAATCCGGCTGATGAGGAAGTCAGTTAGTATTTTACCTGATTTGATTCTAAGGTGCAGACCCACCCATCAGGATGGTGAGGACATGCTGATAGCCATTGAGCAGATAAGCTGATCACTTCCCCTTCAACGCATTAAAAAACGCACTATCCGGCGACAATATCAATGTCGTTTCCTTGCGTGCCAGGCCCTGCTTATACGCCTGCAAAGAACGGTAGAACGCATAGAATTCCGGGTCGCGCTGATAGGCGTCGGCATAGATGCGCGAGGCTTCTTCGTCACCGCTGCCGCGCAGGATCTGGGCATCGCGCTGGGCTGTGGCCAGTAATACGGTGCGTTCGCGGTCGGCGGTGGAGCTGATTTCCAGCGCGCGTTTTTCGCCGATAGAGCGGATCTCGGCGGCGCGTTGTTCGCGTTCGGAACGCATGCGGTTAAACGTGGCCTGTTCCAGGTTTTCGGTCAGATCGGCACGGTTGATGCGGACATCGATCATCTCGATCCCCAGATCGGATACGGCCTGATTCACGCGCGTTAAAATCTGTTCCATGATGCGGGCGCGGTCCTTGGACAGTAATTGTTCCAGCGTAGAACGGCCCAATACATCGCGCGTGGTACTTTCCATTTCGTTGGAAATGCGCAATTCGGCGGCTTGTTCCGAACCCAGGCGCTGGCGGAATTTCAGCGGATCGGTAATGCGGTAACGCCCGAATGTATCGACGGTGATCGGGGACCCGCTTTCGCTGTAATCCTTGGCGGTTTCACTGGCGGCATCATCGCTCTCCCCTTCGACCGCGGGCGCGGCAAGCGTGGCCATCATCCCTTCGTTATTGCTGGCCAATAAAACATCCTCGGGCCGAGGATCGACATCCAGCACGCGCTTTTCATACAAGGCGACCTGTTGCAGCAGCGGCACCTTGAAATAAATTCCGGCATTGCGGATGGTGCGCTTGGGATTGCCCAGTTGCAGGACCAAAGCCTGTTTCGTTTCATCGACGATGAAGAACGCATCATTGGCGATGATGAAAGCGGCAAAAAACAGGATGATCAAAAGCGGGAAACGATAGGTCATTATTGCTCCTGCGTGCGGTTGCGCAGCGCGTTTAGATCGAGATAAGAAAGAGGGGCAGCCTTGCCGTTGCCGCCGTCGATAATCATCGTATTGTTGTTTTTCAAAACCTCTTCCCATGTCTCGGTATACAGGCGCTGGCGCGTCACGTCTTTTGCCGCGGCATAACCCTGATAGACATTGAGGAAACGTTGCGCATCCCCTTGCGCCTGGGAGACGATTTGCAACTTATAACCTTGTGCCTCGTTATTTAAACGGATGGCCTCGCCCTGGGCCAGCGGGATGATTTCGTTGCGGTATTGCAAGGCCTGGTTGCGTTTGGTCTGGGCTTCCTGGTTGGCGCGGGTCACTTCGGCATAGGCTTCCTTGACGGGTTCGGGCACGGTTGCGGACAAGATCAGCACCTGGGTCGTCATGATACCGGAATGATACTGGTTCAATATATCCTGCATTATTTTCTTGCTGCGCGCGGCAATGTCGGCGCGCTTGTCGGTGATGATATCCTGCAAGTTATTCTGGCCAATCACTTCGCGCATCGCGCTTTCGGCCACGCGTTTCAGCGTGCCTTCGGCCATGCGAATATTGAACAGGAATTTTTTGGCGTCCTCGACTTTCCATTGCACGACAAAATGCAGATCGACGATATTGGCATCCCCGGTCAGCATCATGCTTTCTTCGGGCACGTCTTCCTGGGCTGCGTCATAATCGCCGCCCTTAAAGCCGATCTCGATCCGGCGTTCGAACATCACATTCTCTTTCGCCGCATCTTCCAAAGGCCAGGGCAAATGGTAATGCAATCCCGGATCGGTCACGGTTTCGGTATATTGGCCGAAACGAAGGATGACGGCGTTTTCCTCGGGCTGCACCCGGTATAACCCGCTGGCCAGCCACAGCAAGACGGCGATGGCGGCCAAAGCGATGGCTATGTGGAAGGGCGAGTTGCCATGCTGGCCCAGATTGCGCAGAAAAGGCGGAATGGGCGGCGGGGTACGCCCGCCATTCCAACGTTTGCCATGGGGGTTTTTGCGCTGCTGGCTTTCACCGCCGGGCGGGCGGACGCCCCATGGGTTGTCCTGTCCCGGCGCCTGGCGGGGTTTGGCCTCGCCGCCGGATTTGTCGGCCCAAGGGTTATGGGGAGGGTTATGGGGAGGATTATCGGGGCCATTTTCAGGGCCGTCTGAAGCCAGAACAGAATTTTGTAACCGCATTGCCGGATTTCCTTGTACAAGAAGCCTTGTTTTGCTGGCATCATAGCGGCAACCCGACCTAATGAAAAGAGATCCCAGCATGTTCTGGACCCGCAACGCCACCAAAGAAGATATTACAACAGCGCTTGGCGCCATTATCGATCCGGATATGATCAGCGGCCTGGTCATGCAGGACGGGAATGTGTTGGTCACGCTGGATATAGACCCGGCCCGCCATGTCGAAATGGAACAGGCGGCGGCCAAGGCAAAGATGACGCTGGAACGCCTCAAAGGCATCAAGCAGGCCCAAATAATTTTGACCGCCGAAAAGACGCCAGCCAGGGCTGACGCGCCGCCTATTCCAAAATTGCCTGAACAAACGCGTGAAATCGCCCCCCAGGTCAAGCACATCATTGCCGTCGCCTCGGGCAAAGGCGGGGTAGGTAAATCGACCGTGGCGGTAAACCTGGCCATCGCCTTGCAACAGACGGGGTTAAGCGTCGGACTGCTAGATGCCGATGTCTATGGCCCGTCGGTGCCCATGCTTTTGGGCCTGCGCGATAAAAAGCCGGAAAGCCGGGACGATTACCTTTTGCCGCTCGAAGCGCATGGGCTGAAAATCATGTCAATGGGTTTCATGGTGAAAGAGGAAACCCCCATGGTCTGGCGAGGGCCCATGGTGCAATCGGCGCTGTTGCAAATGCTGCGCGATGTGCGCTGGGGTGCGCTGGATGTGCTGGTAATCGATATGCCGCCGGGGACGGGGGATACGCAATTGACCATCGCCCAGCGCGTCAAGCTGGCCGGGGCGGTGATCGTTTCGACGCCCCAGGATATCGCGCTTTTGGATACGGTCAAAGGCGTGCAGATGTTCCAGAAAGTCTCCGTACCCATTTTGGGCATCATCGAGAATATGAGTTATTTCAGCTGTCCGCATTGCGGAGAAAACGCCGATATCTTTGGCCAACACGGCGCAAGGACGCGGGCGGCGGAAATGAATGTGCGTTTCTTGGGGGAAATTCCGCTGAATATCGAAGTGCGGGAGAAATCAGATCAGGGCATGCCTGTGGCGCTCGATCCGCTGCATCCGGTCGGGCGTATTTTTCACGGGATCGCGCTTGAAATACGCGAAACCCTGTTACAGGGCGCAGGCGGGCAACCTGCGCCACTCATTACAATCGAGCCTTTAGTCGAGGCTTAAGCTTTTTCGTCCACGGCGGGTTCAGGCGCTTTTTCCGGCTCTTCCACTTCTTCAGCCGCTTTTGCTGGAGGGGCCTGTTCCGGCGGTGAGGTTTCTTCAGCGCGCTGATAAGCAGTAGCCGTTTTGTTCGGATACTGGTTTTTGACTTCACCAGTCTGGGAATCGCGGTACTGGATGACGGCGGCCTGGGTGTCTTTGTCGATGCGGATGACGGGCGAGAAATACACCGCTTCGTTTTTGACGTCGGATTGCGCTTCGCGGACCCGGCGTTCCTTGAATTTCGTCGCGCTCATGGCCGTGGCCGCCGCAGTATTGGCGGGCTCGAGGGCGGGACGTGCAGAGTTTAGTTCCATTTAGATGCCTCCTCCTGATGTTCTTCAGGCTGTTGATTCGGGCCAATTCAGACCCTACTTCATCAGTATCCCCGATTCCCTTTAAAAGAATCTGAATCACAGCCGTCAAACCTGTTGAATTCATGGTGTTTTGGTTTTGTGTCAAATAACGCATACGGGCGTAAGCTTAATTTATTGTTTAACAGCATTGGTCTATTGTGAAAAAGACGACTTAATTTCCCCCGTGGAGCGACGAATGACCGAACAACAGAACGAAGCGGACAAGCAACCCGGCGCGCCACAGGAAAATGCCGGGCAGGGCGGGCCGTCGCAAAATTTTGCTCTGATCTTCGTTTTAATCGCCGCCTGGTTCCTTATCATGTTTGGTGGCATCTATCTTGTGAAAGGGAAAATGTTTGACCACAAGGAAGGTGATGCCGTGCAGACAATGGGCATGACCTGGGGCATCTATCCCAACGGCCAGATGGCCGCAGAGAACCTGACCCTGGCCAGTTGCCACGGCCAGCCGACCGATGTCACGCCCGATTGCAATGCTTATGAAGGCGATACGGCCTGCAACGAAAGCCGCCCGCTTTTGTGCATCAAAAAAACCGGCCAGATTAAACCCTCCTTTCTTCCTTTCGACAAATACGCCCAATGGGCCGGCGGCGAGATCAAGCTTACAGAAGCTATCAAGGGCACCGATCTTACCTCACGGCCCTCCGCCGACGCCATCTGTGCAGAACATTTCGGCAAGGAATGGCGCATGGCCGAATTCCATGACGGCTGGGGCTGGGGCTTCTGGGCCACCGGCCGGATCGAGCCAAAACAACGTTTTTGGGTTGCCATCAGCGACCAGCCCGCCAATTGCTGGGAATCAGCCCCGTTAGACAACGGGGATACAGTATTTTAAAGGCGTATTGCGCTAGGCAAAAATTGCAAGAACAATATTGATTGAGCCGTATTAGTTATTTTCCACTAGGCAAAATTTTCCGAACTTAACATCTCTTTTACCTCTGCCAAGGCAGAATGAAGTACGGAAAGCTTTATAAGAGAGAGTGCTCAACGTGCAGAATGTCCTTAATACGATGAACCGGATCGGCCCGCTGCGTCTGGCGGCGATGGCGGCAATGGCGGTTTCGCTGATTGTTTTTTTCGTGTTCGTCTCTTCGCGCCTGACGTCGGGCCAGATGAAACTGCTATACAGCGATCTTTCCGCCCAGGATAAAAACGCCGTCGTGCGCGAACTGGAAGCCGCCAATATCACCTATGTTGTCAGTGACGGCAGCGGCGAGATTCAGGTCGGCGCCCAGGAAGTGGGCCGCGCCCGCATGCTCTTGGCCGAAAAAGGCCTGCCCGAAGGCGGTTCGGTCGGTTACGAAATTTTTGACAAGGACAGCGGCCTCGGCACCACGCGTTTCGACCAGGATATGAAACAACTGCGCGCGCTTGAGGGCGAATTGATGCGCACGGTCAACACGATCAAATCGGTTGAAAACTCGCGTATTCACCTGGTATTGCCAAAACGCGAATTATTCAGCCGCGAAACGCGGCCTGCAACTGCCAGCGTATTTTTGAAACTGCGCGCGGGCCGGAAATTGGACGATGAACAGGTCCAGGCGATCCAGCACCTGATTGCCGCCGCCGTGCCCGAACTCAATCCAAAAATGGTTTCCATCGTGGACCAGGCGGGCAATTTGCTGGCCAATGGCCGCGACGATAATTCCGAAGCCGCTGCCACGGGAAATGTTGAAAAACTGCGCCTGGCCTTTGAACAGAAACTGATGCTGCAGATCCAGGATATGCTGACCAAAGTCGTCGGCATCGGAAAAGTCAATGTTGTGGTCTCGGCCGACATGGACTATGATAAGGAGACCATCAGCGCCGAGAAATACGATCCTGAAGGCCAGGTCGCCCGTTCCACCCAGACAGTCGAGGATAATGAGAATGAATCAGAAGCCAAGCAGAACAATGTCAGCGTGCAGAATAACCTCCCCGGCCTACCTGATCAGGGCGCGGGGCAAGGCGACTCTCGTAAGAGTAATCGGACTGAAGAAGTTACCAATTTTGAAGTTAGCAAGACCGTAAGCAACCATATCCGCGAAGGCGGGCAGATCAAAAGCCTGTCCGTCGCCGTGCTGGTTGATGGAAATTATGCCAAGGATAAAGATGGCAAGGAAGAATACACGCCGCGCGATCAAAAAGAGATCGATAATTTAAAAGCTTTGGTCAGCTCGGCCATCGGTTATAACGAAAAACGCGGCGACAAGATCGAAGTCGTCAATATGCGCTTTGCCGCCGGCGAAGAAGGGCCGGATGCCTCGATCACGGATGCCATTTTCATGGGCATGAACAAAGACGATTTGTTCCGCCTGGCTGAAACCGGCTTGCTGGGCCTGGTCTCCATTCTCGTCGTGCTGCTGGTGCTGCGCCCCATGGCCAGCCGCTTGTTGTCTCCACGGGAAGAGGCGGGTAATTTCATGTCCAATCCCGACGGCACGCTGATGATGGATAGCGAAGGCAAGCCGATGCTGGCGGGACCTAATGCTTCAGGCACGCTGATGATCGAAAAATCCGCCATGGGCGGCGAAAATGGCGGGGAATTCAATGAAGACCTGATGGTCAATATCGCCGCCGTCGATGGAAAAATCAAAGCCTCATCCATCCAGAAAGTAAACGAGATCATCGACCGCTATCCGAACGAAGCCGTTTCGATCGTTCGCAGCTGGATGTTCCAGGAAAGCTAGAAGGGAAATAATTTATGGCACGCGTCGTACAACCTGTCCGCCTGCGCGATGATGTTCGCGGCCTGAATGGCGCGGAAAAAGCCGCCGCTTTTCTGTTGGCATTGGGTGAAGATTATTCGCTGAAGATTTTTGAAAAAATGACCGAGGATGAAATCCTGGAAATTTCCCAGACCATGGCCAACCTGGGCAAGGTCAGCTCGGGCGTGGTGGAAAAAGTATTCCTGGAATTCGCCGACCAGATGTCCAGCACGGGTTCCCTGGTCGGCTCGTTTGACAGCACCGAGCGTTTGCTGCGCAGCGTGCTGGGCGACGACAAGGTCGGCAATATCATGGAGGAAATCCGCGGTCCCGCCGGTCGCACCATGTGGGACAAATTGGGCAATGTGAACGAAGAGGTCCTGGCCAATTACCTGAAAAACGAATATCCGCAAACGGTTTCGGTCGTGCTGTCCAAAATCAAATCGGACCATGCCGCGCGCGTCTTGACGCATTTGCCCGAAAGCTTTGCAATGGAAGTCATTAACCGCATGCTGAAACTGGAGGCGGTGCAAAAAGAAGTGCTGGACGATGTCGAACGCACTTTGCGTGAAGAATTCATGACGACCCTGGCCCGCACGGCGCGCCGGGATTCCCATGAATTGATGGCCGAGATTTTCAACAATATGGACCGCACCAAAGAACAGAAATTCATGGAACTGCTGGACGTCAAAAACCACGATGCCGCCGACAAGATCCGTTCCCTGATGTTCACGTTTGAAGATTTGCTCCGCGTCGATCCCGCCGGTATCCAGACCATCCTGCGCAATATTCAGAAAGAAAAACTCCCTATCGCCATGAAAGGCGCATCGGATGCAATGAAGGATCTTTTCTTCGGCAACATGTCCGAACGCGCCTCGAAAATCATGAAGGAAGATATGGCCTCAATGGGCCCTGTGCGTTTGAAAGATGTTGAAGAAGCCCAAATGCATATCGTGACGGTGGCCAAAAACCTGGCCGATAAAGAAGAAATCGTTATTTCCGATGGCGGAGGTAAAGATGAACTCATCTACTAACCCCCCCTCCAGCACCCGCAAATACCAGTTCGATACCGATTTCGACGCCGAGGAAGAACGCCGCTTGATCGAAGCCCTGGCCCATCAGGAACAGGAAGCGCATCAATACGACGCCTCCCAACATGCAGCCCAGCATTATTCCGGCCAAGAGCTGGAACAGGCGCGCGGCGAAGCGTTTCAGGCGGGTTTTGAAAACGGCCTGAAAGAAGCGACCCAGGCCATCGAAAACACTTTGAATTCCGCCATCAATGCATTGATCGTGAATATCTCGGGCCTGCTGGAAGGTGAAGAGGCGCGCTGGAAAATGACCCAGGAAACCGCCTTGCGCACTACCATGGCGACGATCAAGAAAATCTGGCCGGCCATCGTCAAAAAACTGGGCCAGGATGCGGTCGAAGCGACGTTGCGCCAAAGCATGGATTACAATCCGGAAGAAACACGCATCGTCGTGCGCGTGCATGACACCATCCTGGATGCAATCGTACAGCGTTTGCCCCAGCTTAAGGAACAGCACGCCTTTGCCGGAAAAGTCATCATCATCGCCGATGAAAAAGTCCAGGCCGGTGATTGCAAAATTGAATGGGCCGATGGCGGCCTGGAACGGCTCAGCCGGACCTTGTCCGCCAATCTCGATGATGCGATGGACCGCATTCTGGCCAATATTTCTTCCCATATGGATATTACTGATAGGACAGCACCATGACCGTTAAAGAAACCGAAAATGTCAGCTTCGACGAAATTCCGGAAGAGCCGAAAAAACCTGAAAGCGATCATTTTTACGACGATGTTTCGCCGGAAAAAGAATTGCATGCGATTTATGATATCCCTGTGCAGGTTTCCGCCGTATTGGGCCGCACCACGATGCAGGTCAGCCAGTTGCTGAAACTGGGCCGCGGCGCCGTCGTCAATCTGGACCGCCGCATCGGCGAACCCATCGATGTCTATGTGAATAACCGCCTGGTTGCGCGCGGTGAAGTCGTCGTTGTCGATGACAAGCTTGGCATCACTATGACCGAAATCGTCAAATCTGAAGGGTAATTTCCACTATGGCCACGCCCAGCTTCAACTTCAAACCGGCCAAGCCGCAATATGATCTGGCAACCATCGTCGGGTTGGGTACAGTCATGCTTGTCATCGGCGCGGCGTTGGTCCTGGGCGGGCAATACCGTATGTTTTTCGATACGGCCTCGCTGATGCTTGTTTTGGGCGGCACCTTTGCCATTACCCTAATGGCGACGACCTGGTCGGATTTCAACGGCACGATGCGCGTCCTGAAAAGCACGTTTTCAACCACCAGCATCGAACAGCACCGCTATGCGCGGCAATTGATCGACCTGGCATTGATTGCCCGCAAACAGGGCGTGGTGGGATTGCAGACTTATGAATCTTCCCTGCGCAGCGACGGATTTTTAATGCGCGCCGTAAGACTGGTCGCCGACGGGATCAAGCCGGAGGAAATCGAAACATTGCTGAAACAGGAAATCGATTCCTCCCTGAACCGCCAGGAACAGGCCGTGCGTTTATTACGCCGCGCATCCGATGTTGCCCCCGCCATGGGATTGATCGGAACATTGGTGGGATTGGTGCAGATGCTGGCCAAACTCAATGATCCGGGGACGATCGGCCCCAGCATGGCGCTGGCGTTATTGACGACGTTTTATGGCGCAATACTCGGCACCGTTATTTTGACGCCGCTGGCGACCAAACTGGAAAAACGCACCGATGAAGATCTGACGCAAAAAGTACTGGCGCTGTCTGCGGCATTGTCCATGGCGCGGCTGGAAAATCCGCGCCTGCTGGAAATCCAGCTCAAT
>JAQGJA010000087.1 GCA_028290805.1 Alphaproteobacteria bacterium | reverse complement strand
AGGCGAAAAATGCCGCTTTCCTGCCCTGCGCTTTTTCTTTGCGCAATTATTTTTCAACGCCATCTGGTCGCCTTTATTCTTTGGTTTGCATCTTTCCGGTATTTCCTTTGTCGTCCTGTTGCTGATCATTGTTTTCACTGTTCTGACCATGATTCAAGCAGCAAAACTAAACCCTGTCCTTTGCTGGTGTCTTTTGCCTTATCTTGCCTGGCTGTGCTATGCGTCCAGCCTTAATCTTTACATCGCCGTTTATAACTGATGCTGTCTTATCAACATATCTATCACGCGGGCAATATCGTCGACTGCCAGAAACACGCGCTTCTGGCCGCCCTGCTCAGCCGCCTGAACGAGGATGCCGCGTCCTATTGCTATATCGACACCCATAGCGGCCGCGGGCTTTATGATCTGCAATCCAGCGAAGCGGAAAAGCTGAAAGAATATGAAACGGGCATCGCCCGCATCTGGAAACTGAATAACTGGCCCGTCGAAATCCAGCCTTATAAAAAAATTCTTTCGGAACTGAACCCGGATAAAAAATGCCGTTATTATCCCGGCTCGCCCTATGTAGCGCAATCTTTGTTGCGGCCCCAGGATAAACTCGAGCTCTATGAAATCCATCCCCAGGAATTATTGGCACTGCAGGACCAGATGGGCAATTTCAAGAATGTCGAAATTTACAACCTGAATGGCTGGGAAGTGCTCGAGGAATATCTGCCGCCCGAACAAAAGCGCGGCCTGGTTCTGGTCGATCCCAGTTACGAAGTAAAAGACGAATACCGCCTGATGCCGCAACAGGTCCAGGCCGGGATCAGGCAATGGCCCGAGGGCATGTATATGATCTGGTATCCGATTTTAAAAGCCGCACGCCACATCGAATTGCTGGACCATTTCCGCACCAGTGGCATTCCCAATATCCTGCAGACGGAAATCCATGTCGATAACGATAAAGGCCTGCAGGGCACCGGGATTTTGATCATTAATCCCCCTACCGGATTTGAAAACATTGTCACGAAAATCAGCGTCTGGCTGACCCAGGCAATTGGAAAAAGTACGGAAACAAGGTGGCTGGTTGAATAATTAAACCACCCGGAAACCCAGCGCCTTTAAATAGCGCGTTTCCGGCAATTGCGGATGCACCGGGTGATCTGGACCCGCCGTACCGGAATAGACCAGCAAAGCCTGGCGCTTTACCTTTAGACATCCTGCGGTCACCGCCTCGGCGATTTCTTTTTCGGTCGGGTGCGAGGAACAGGAAGCGAAAAACATCACGCCGCCTTTTTCCACACGCGGTGCAGCCAGCCGCGCCAGCTTCTCATAGCCTTTGAGGCCGGTGACCATGTCTTTTTTCGTTTTGACAAAAGCCGGGGGATCAACGCTGACGACGTCATAGCGCGTGTTGATTTTTTCCAGTACGTCAAACGCCTTGCCTTCAATCACGCTGACCTTGTCGGCAATGCCATTCAATGCGGCATTATCAGACGTCAATCGCAATGCCGCCGCCGAACTGTCGATACAGGTCACTTCGGTCGCGCCATTCATCCCCGCCGTAATTCCGAAACCGCCGGTATGGCAGAACACGTCCAGCACGGATTTGCCCCTCGATAAATTGGCCAGCCAGGCGCGGTGCGGCCGCTGGTCGAAAAACCAGCCGGTCTTTTGCCCCTGCAGGACATCGGCATAAAAGCGCACATTATTTTCGATCAGCTCAACGCGGCCATTAGGTGGAATCTCTCCCTGTACCACGGTGATATTCTGTGGCAATCCTTCCAGTTCACGCGTATTGCCGTCGTTTTTCAGCACGATGTTTTTTACCGGCACGCTGCGCTGCAAAGCGGGCAGCCAGATATCCTGCAGCGCTTCCATGCCGGCCGTGTTCACCTGGACCACAAGCGTATCGCCAAAGCGGTCGATGATCAGCCCGGGCAAGCCGTCGCTTTCGGCATGGACTAAACGGTAATAGGGCGCGCCATGAAAACACTGCTCACGCCAGACAAGCGCCTGGGCAAATTTATAGGCAAAGAACTCCTCATCCGTGATGGCCTCACCGGTTGCCAAAACGCGGCCCATTAGCTGGGTTTTGGGATGCGCATACCCGGCGCCAACCACACGGCCATGCGCATCGGCGAACAGGACCGGACCGGCCTCAAAATTTTTCGCATCGCTGCTAAGCAGGTCGGAACGGAAAACCCAAGGGTAACCGTTGGAAACGCGCTGGGAAGAACGGGGATTAAGGAGAAGTTTAAGCATGGCAGATCACTGGAAATATTGCGAAAAGATTTGGCCTCATGTTATACACATCAACGCCAAATTCTCAGCCCCTAATTATCTTGACATAATTTAAAATGCTTTTTATTCTGCACATAAGAGGTAAAAATGAAACCGAATCTATCAAACATTGAAGTGAACGCGAATGGTATCATGATGCAGGATAATTTTCCCGTTTCCGTGCAACGTGAGCCCATGAGCGTGTGTGATGCTTTTAAAACAACCTGTTACAGCCTGTTGCTGGTGGCAACCGCAGCCACTGTGTTTAACGCAGAAAAGGCACGGTCCGGTTACCAGACGAACTGGCATCGCGCCGAATTATTGAAGCACCATATCAAATAGCATCTTGCAATTCAGCGATAAAATAATTCCTGCCACCAGCCACGCAATGGCGGCGACATAGCCGGGGATAACGAATTTGCCCATTTTGCGCTTGTCTGACACAAAACGCACCAGCGGGATCACGGCAAAGGGCAGCTGCATCGACAGGATCACCTGGCTGAAAACCAGTAATTGCCCCGTGCCCCTATCGCCATAAAGCGCTGTTACGGCCACCACCGGGATAATCGCAATCCCCCTGGTCAGCAAACGCCGCGCCCAGGAAGGCAGACGCAGCTGCAAAAAACCCTCCATCACGATCTGTCCGGCCAAAGTTGCGGTCACGGTGGAGTTAATGCCCGATGCCAAAAGCGCCACGGCGAACAGGGTCGAGGCGGCCCCAAGGCCCAATAAGGGGGACAGCAATTTATAGGCCTGTTCGATTTCCACCACATCCGTGCGGCCATTGCCATGAAAGGCCGAGGCTGCGATGATCAATATCGACGCATTGATAAACAGCGCCAGCATCAGGGCAATCGTGCTGTCCAATGTCGCCCATTTTATTGCCTGTTTCCTGCCTGCGTCATTGCGAACATAAGCACGGGTCTGCACGATCGAGGAATGCAGGTAAAGATTATGCGGCATGACGGTTGCGCCGATAATGCCGATGGCGATATACAGCATTTCAGGATTTGTTACAACCTGCAAGGACGGCACAAACCCGCCCAGCACGGCGGCAATAGGCGGCGATGCCGCCATGATCTGGATGCCAAAGCACAAGGCGATAATGGTCAGCAGGGCGATGACAAACGCCTCCAAAAAACGAAAGCCCTTATTCATCAGCAGCAACAGTAAAAACGCATCCAGGGCAGTAATGATCGCGCCATAAATCAGCGGAATGCCAAACAGTAAATTCAGCGCAATCGCCGTCCCGATTACCTCGGCCAGGTCGCAGGCGATGATCGCCGCTTCACAGGCCAGCCACAACAGGATATTCACCGGTTTGGAATAGGTATCGCGGCAGGCCTGGGCCAGGTCCCTGCCCGTCACGATCCCCAGCCTTGCAGCCAATGCCTGGAGCAGGATCGCCATGAGGTTGGACAGCAAGATCACCGACAATAATGTATAGCCGAAACGCGAGCCGCCCGCGATATCCGTGGCCCAGTTGCCCGGGTCCATATACCCCACCGCCACCATATACCCCGGACCGATAAAGGCCAGCATGCGCCGGAACCAGTGACCGCCGCTGGGCACATTGATGCTGGCGTTCACTTCGGGCAGGCTGTTTATCGTTTCGCCCGGCTGCAGGGTGGAGGCAAAGAATCTCTGTTTCATATAGATAGTCTTCCTAATTCTTTTAATATATGCATAAAATACCACATTATAAACAATATGCAACAAGCTATGTTTTATTGCAGATGCATATTTCCTTGACATGGCTTACGCATTTTTGAACAATGCCATGATGAAAAAACCCATTTCCAGGCCCCGGGCGAAAAAAGCCAGCACCGATCAAAACCGCAGCGAAGCCTTTCGCCAGATGCGCCGGTCGCGGCGCAGCGAACTGGTCGAAGATTACGTCGAACTGATCGCCGACCTTATCGATGAAGGCGGCGAAGCGCGCCAGATCGATATCGCCGCCCGCCTTGGCGTGTCGCAACCTACCGTGGCCAAAATGCTGCAGCGCCTGAACGACGATTCCCTTATCCTGCGCAAGCCCTATCGCGGCGTTTTCCTGACCCGGTCGGGCCAGAAAATGGCGTTGGAATGCCGCCAGCGTCATGTCCTGGTCGAAGCCTTTCTCCTTAAACTGGGTGTCAGCGCCAAGACCGCCCGGATTGATGCCGAAGGCATGGAGCACCATCTCAGCGCTGAAACACTGAAAGCTTTGCGCAAATTCCTTGCTGCCTGAGCCAGAAATACGATCGCGTGTAAAAATCCCGACCCTGTTTATACGCTTGCTGTTTGTAAAGCTTCTATTCTAACGTGGTGAATATTGCCTGAATTCAACCACAAAGGATAAGCCGATGCTTGAAGCAGAAATGCCACGGGACGAAAAAGAACGCCTGGCCTCGTTGCGGAAACTTAAACTTCTTGATTCGCCGCTGGAACGCCGCTTTGAAAAGATTACACAGAGTCTTGCTGCTTTGTTGAATGTGCCTATCGCCTCTTTTACGCTGATCGATGAAGGCCGCCAATGGTTCAAGTCGACCCAGGGCCTGGATGCCAGCGAAAGCGAACGCAAATATTCCATGTGCGCGCATACAATCCTGGGCGACGACATCATGATCGTAAATGATGCATGCAAAGATAGACGTTTCTTTGACAATCCTT
>JAQGJA010000122.1 GCA_028290805.1 Alphaproteobacteria bacterium | reverse complement strand
TTTGATTGAATTCACTTCGAAAGTACAGTAATAAAAGCCCCGCATTTGCGGGGCTTCTCATTAAGGAGAGATAAAATGAATTTAGCTAAACTGTCCCTTGACTGGTCACCACGTCTTTAAGCATTCTTAGAATTGTAACAGGGTTGCTTTTTTTGCAGCACGGCATGGCCAAGATTTTTCATTTTCCGCATGTGGAATATTTCGATAATCTGGCTTTATTTTCCCTGATGGGATTTGCAGGAATCCTGGAACTAGCCGGGGGTATTTTAAATTTAATGGGCCTGTTTACACGTCCAATCGCCTTTATCCTGTCAGGCGAAATGGCCTTTGCCTATTTCATGGGCCACGCTTCAAAAGGATTTTTCCCGATATTGAACCAGGGTGAAGGGGCAATATTATTCTGTTTTATCTTCTTGTATCTGTCTATGGCAGGGGCTGGTTTATGGAGCCTGGACAGGCTGATTTTCGGTAGAAGGGTCCGTGTGGAAATTTAGATCAGACGGCCTGTTCCCTTGTCGTATGAAATTGAATCTCGGGCCACTTTTCTTTCGTGTAATTCAATTCCCAAGTACTGTTCGTCAGGAATACCGGGCGGTTGTCGATGTCTTCGGCGATCTGGTTGCGGTTGCGGTCGATGAATTTCTGCAGTTCAATTTTGTCACTGGCGGAAATCCAGCGCGCGGTTTCGAATTGCGTTTGCTCAAAGCCGACACGGACGCGGTATTCGGTGTCGATGCGCGTCGTCAGAACTTCCAGCTGTAGTTGCCCGACGACGCCGACGATCCATTCGGAACCCAGGATGGGTTTAAACAGTTGCGAGACGCCTTCTTCAGCCAGATCTTCCAAAGCCTTGCGCATGCCCTTGGCCTTGATCGGATCGTCCAGGCGCACGCGGCGCAGGATTTCGGGAGCAAAGCTGGGGATGCCGCTGAAGTAAAGGGGTTCGCCTTCAGTCAGCGTATCGCCGATGCGCAGCGTGCCGTGATTGGGGATGCCAAGGATGTCGCCGGGATAAGCCTCTTCGGTCAAAGAACGTTCGCGCGCCAGGAAAAACACGGGGTTTTGCACTGCCATGGTTTTATTGCTGCGGACATGGGTCAATTTCATACCGCGCTTGAACGTGCCGGAGCACAGGCGGATAAAGGCGACGCGGTCGCGGTGGTTGGGGTCCATATTCGCCTGGATTTTGAAGACAAAGGCGCTGACTTTTTGTTCGCCTGGCAATACTTCGCGCGTGGTGGCTTTTTGCGTGCCGGGGGGCGGGGCGAAATTATACAGGCCTTCCAGCAGATCCCCGACGCCGAAATTGCGCAAGGCGCTGCCGAAAAAGACGGGGGTGAGATGCCCTTCAAGATAGCTTTGCACGTCGAATTTTTTGCCCGCTTCCTGGAGCAGATAAATGCTTTCCTGTAATTGCGTCAGCAGATCGGCGGGAATTAATGCAGCCAGTTTCGGATCATCTGTGCCTGTTACATCAATCGGTGCGGGAATATCTTCGGCATCGGATGAAAAAGGGATATAGCGGTTATTGAGCAAATCGTAACAGCCCTTGAAATCCTTGCCCATGCCAATCGGCCAGGTGAGGGGCGTGGCGTCCAGCGCCAGGGTTTTTTCAATCTCGTCCAATAGGTCGAACGGGTCGCGCACTTCGCGGTCCATCTTGTTGATGAAAGTAATGATCGGAATATCACGCATGCGGCAGACTTCGAAGAGTTTGCGCGTCTGGGTCTCGATCCCCTTGGCGGCATCCAGCACCATGATGGCGGAATCGACGGCTGTCAGCGTCCGGTATGTATCTTCGCTAAAATCGGCGTGGCCGGGCGTGTCCAGCAAATTAAAAGTAATGTCGCGGTATTCGAAGGTCATGACCGATGAGGTAATGGAAATCCCGCGCGTGCGTTCCATCTCCATCCAGTCGGAGTGGGCGTGGCGCCGCGCCCCGCGTGCCTTGACTTCGCCGGCGATATGGATCGCCCCGCCGCCGAGAAGGAGTTTTTCCGTCAGCGTGGTTTTCCCGGCATCGGGGTGGGAAATAATGGCAAAGGTGCGGCGTTCGTTCGGCGTGGTCATGTAGGGCTCTGCAAAGTTTTTCTGAGGCCTTTATACGGCCTGATCAAGAAAAACACAAATCAATGCGCTTCTGACGTATCGGCCTTGCGCATGGGTTTTGGCGCCAGCCAGATGGCGCAGGCGGCAAAGATGAAGCAAAGCGCGGCGATAAAGAAAATCTGGTTGGTGGCCAGCATGACGCTTTGCGACTGCAGGGTCATGTCGATTATGTTGCGGCTTTGCTCCATGCCCGTTCCGGCATGGCTTAAGGCGCGCGCCGTGCTGCCCATGGCGTCGACCTGGCCTACCAGTTCGGCGCGGTTGACGTTGGTCTGGTTCTCCCACTCGGTCGTCACCAGTGAGGTGGCGAAAGCGCCGGCCAGGGTACGCAGGAAACTCATTAAGCCGGCGGCCGAAGCGGTTTCTTCCGGGTCAACACTCGACAAGGCCAGGCCGGTCAGCGGCACAAAGAAAAACGGCATGCCGATGCCCTGGACCAGCAAGGGAAAAGCGATCTGGCCATAGGTCATGTCGGTGGTGTTAAAGCTCCGGTACAAGGTTACGGAACCCAGCCACATGACACCCCCGAAAACCAGCTTGCGCGGGTCGATCTTCCCCGATAATTTTGCCGCCAGCGGCGCCATGAACACGGCCAGTACCCCCGTCATCATCGTCGTTTTACCCGCCCAGGTGGCGGTATAACCCATATAGGATTGCAGCCAGAGCGGCGTTAGAACGGTGGAGGCAAAAAACGCGCCAAAGGCCAGGGAGATCGTCAGCACGCTGCTGCTGTAACCGCGATGTCGAAAGACGCGCAAATTGACGATGGGTTCTTTTTCCGTCAGTTCCCAGATCATGAAGGCAGCAAAGCCAATAGCTGACGTAATAGCCAGCACCCAGATTTCCGGCGATTCAAACCAGTCCAGATTTTTGCCTTCATCCAGCATGAACTGAAAACTGCCTACCCAGATGACGAGCAAGATTAGTCCCACAATATCGACCCTAGGTTTGGCGATTTTGGTCTCGAATTTTTTCAGCGCATTCCAGCCGAAATAACTGCACATCAAAGCCAGTGGCACGTTGATATAAAAAATATAGGGCCAGCTTAAGTTGTCACAGATAATCCCGCCCAGCAGCGGACCCGTAATGGGCGCAACCAGTGTCGTCATGCTCCACAAACCAATGGCTGCCGCTTTTTTCTCAGGCGGGAAAATGCGCAGCAATAATGTCTGTGATAAAGGCATCAGCGGCCCGCCCGACAATCCCTGCAGAATGCGGAACAGCACCAGAAAACCCAGCGAAGGCGCAAGCCCGCATAACAGCGAGCAAATGCCGAACAATGCCATGGAAGTTGAAAATACCCGCACCGTGCCGAAACGCGCCGCAAGAAACCCGGTCAAAGGCACGGTAATCGCCTCGGCCACTGCATAGGAAGTGATGACCCATGTTCCCTGGCTTGGCGATACAGCAAGCCCGCCCGCGATATGCGGAACCGAGACATTGGCGATGGTCATGTCCAGCACAACCAGAAAATTGGTGATGGCAAGCATTAATCCGGCCAGAATCAACTGGCCGCCATGCAGTACCTGGGGTTTAGAAGATGCGGACATGTTATTTCGGGTCATGGGCGATATCGATGGTGACTTCCATCGACAACCCGACCTGTAAAGGATGTTGCCGCAATTCTTCCGGGTCCAGCGTGATGCGCACAGGCAAACGCTGCACGACTTTGATCCAGTTACCAGTGGCGTTTTGCGCGGGAATAAGCGCAAAGGCCGCCCCCGTGCCGCCGGAAAATCCGGCAACCTTGCCATGGTATTTCACCTTGTCGCCATACAGGTCCGATTCAAGTTCGACATCCTGGCCCGGTTTGACTTTTTCCAATTGAACTTCCTTGAAATTGGCATCGACATGTACATCCAGCAGCGGCACCACGGCCATTAACGGTGCGCCTTTTTCGATGCGCTGGCCCAGTTGCACCTGGCGGTGCGCGACGATCCCGTCGACCGGCGCATAAAGAATGGTGCGTTCCAGATCCGTTTTTGCCTGATCGCGGCGGGCGCGGGCCAGGGCGACTTCGGGGTTTGTGTCTTCGGTGGCGTCTTCGGTCAAAACCGTATTGGCTTTGAGCGATGCCACGGCAGAATTATAATTGGATTCCGCCTGGGACATACCGGCCTGTGCCCCGGCAAGGATGGCTTGCGCTGCGGCATAGGTGTTGAGCGCATTGGATAATTCCTCACCTGATACGGAACCGGATTTAGACAGTTTCTGGCGGCGGTCGCGGTCCAACTGGGCTTTTTTCAAATTTGATTCCGCCGCGCGCAATTGTGCCGTGGCTTTTATTTTTTCGGCTTCCTGGGCCTGGACACGGGCGGACAGGCTTTCGTCATTGGCGAAAAACCCGCGCACCTTGCGCGCGGCAAGACCAAGTTCAGCCTCGGCCTGGGCCAGGGCCAATTTTGCGTCGCTGTCATCCAGCACGACCAGCACATCGCCGCGTTTGACTTCTTGGGTGTCGTTGACTTTGACGTCTTTGACGATGCCACTGACCGAGGCCGTGACCTGGGCGATTTCCGCAGCGACATAAGCGTTATCCGTGGTAATCCGGCGCGAGCCGACCAGGAACCACCATGCCGCCAAACCAGCCACAGCCAGCAACACGACCAAAGCTAAAATCCCGAACAGGTTTTTGCGTTTGGATCTTTTTGGCTTTTGATCCGTGTTGGTGCGTGTAGCGCTTAATTCGTTTTCCATTATTCTTTCCCTTTTTTCTCACTAAATCCACCGCCAAGCGCGCGGATCAAAGCCACATCCAGTGTAAAGCCGCGCGAGCGGATATTGGCCAAAGCCCGCTTATTCGCAATCAGCGTATCCTGGGCGCGCAGGACTTCGATATAGGTGGCAAGGCCGCCTTTGTAACGGTTCTGGGCCACCTGATGCGATTTTTTTGCGGCATCCAGGGCCTCCTGGGTTTTTGCCATGCGCAAACCCAAGGCTTTCTTGCTGACTGCCACATCGGCAACATCCTGCAAGGCGCGGGTCACCGCCTGGTTATAGCTGGCAACCGCTGCATCGTAATCGGCATTGGCGCGGCGGAAGAAACCCTGGCGCTGCCCAGCATCGAAAATCGGCAGGCTGATCGCAGGGCCGATCCCGGCGATGGTCGAGCCCGAGCGCGTCAATAAATCAAGGCCCAGAGACTGTACGCCCGCATAGGCAGACAGGTTGATATTGGGATAGAAATTCGCCTTTGCCGCATTGATCCGGCTGGAGGCGGCATCGACCCGCAGGCGCGAGGCGACAATGTCGGGACGGCGGCCCAGCAGATCGACGGGCAGGTTTTCGGGCAGACCGAAGGAAGCCGGGACAATAATTGTCGGCCGCGTGATTTTCAAGCCGCGGTCAGGTCCCGCGCCGGTCAAGGCCGCCAGGCGGTTTTTCGTCAAGGCGATATTTTCATTGATCGCTTCGACTTCCCCTTCGGCTTCGGCGCGCAGGGCGTCGGCCTGTTGCACGCCGCCCATATTTTCCAGGCCGTTTTCAAAACGTTCCTGAAATAACGCGGCGGCTTGTTTGCGGACCTTGACCGCTTCGATCGCGGCTTCCTGGTCGGCGTAAAGCCGCGCCAGATCGGCGTAAGCGGCGGTGATTGCCGTGGTTAAAACAAGTTGCGCCTGGGATGCTTCGACGCGCGCGGCTTCGGCCTCGCTGGTGGCGGCGCGCAGGGCGGCACGGTTGCGGCCCCAGAAATCCAGATCATAATTGAAATCCAGCGTTACGCGTCCGGTGTCATTAAACCCTTGCGGGACAAATGCGGCGGGCACACCATTATTATAGCTTTGCTTGACTTCGCTGGCATTGGCGTTGACGGAAATTTCGGGGAACAATCCGCCTCTGGTCTGCTGGGCGATGGCTTCACTGCTGCGGATGCGCGCCTGGGCCTGGGCCATGTCGGGCGAATTGCGCAAGGCTTCATCGACCAGATCGTTTAATTGCGGTTCGTTATAGCGTTGCCACCAATTTTGCTCAGGCCATTGCGCTTTATTGGCTTTAAAGCTTTGCGCCGTTTCGTAAGAAGCGGCATCTTTCATAACGGCCGGTTCCGGCAGATGCAGGATAATGGCGCAGCCGGATAAAAGGGCGGCCATCAGGATGGCGGTTATCTGGGGAGAAAAGTTTTTCATTGATCTGACCATAACTGTACTGTACAGTACAGTTATATAATATCACCCTATGATTCGTCAACCGAATAAAAGGAGGTAGGTCATGAAAGCAAAAAGCGAAGAGCGGCGTCAGCATATTATGATGACAGCCGATGCCGTGTTCCGGGAAATGGGCTTTGATGCGGCCTCGATGTCTATTATCGCCGCCCGTGTCGGCGGGTCAAAGGCGACCTTGTATAATTACTTTTCCACCAAGGAAGAACTCTTCGTCGAAATCATGCTGGCCGAGGCGCAAAAACAGGGCAAGGAGGCTTTTGCCATTTTCGCCAAAGAAGGCAGCTTGCGTGAAAAGCTGGACAGGTTTGGCCCGGCCTATCTTAAATTTGTAACATCGGACGAGATCATTAATGTCCGCCGCATGATGATCGCCCAGGCCCAGCGTTCAGATATCGGCGTGCAATGCTATGAGCGCGGCATGAAAATCGGCTGGGGCAAGGTCGCCGATGCGATTGCCACCGGCATTGATCTTGGCGAAATGCAGGCCGGCGACCCGTGGATCATGGCCATGCATCTGAAAGGCTTGCTGGAGGCTGGGATTGCCGATCTGTGCCTGCTGGGTGTCAAGATCGACAAAAGCACCCGGCGGCTGAATAAAGCGGCGGCGCTTTCCCTGGAGGTTTTTTTCAGGGCCTATGGCGCAGGCATGAAAAAACCCCGCCCAAGCGGGGTTTAAATTCAGGCAGCTTTTTCAGAGGCAGAATCAGGCGCCGTACCCGGCTCGGCCATTGTGCGGTGCATGGCCGCATTCAATGTGTCGGGCAGGAATTTGGCTAATGTCCCCTGCAGCTTGGTTTTAAAGGAAGCGGCCAAAACATGGTCGTCGCCATTCATCAAAGCTTCGAAACCCTGGCGGGCCACGTCTTCGGGCTGGTTGCCGTATTTTTCCTTGGAACCCGCCTTGGTATCGTCCATATCGGCGCGGTGGAAGAAATTGGTTTCGGTCGGGCCAGGCATTAATGCAGTGACCGTAACGCCTTTATCCTTCAACTCGTTACGCAATGCCAAAGAAAACCACAGCAAAAACGCCTTGCTTGCAGCATAAACGGCCTCGAAAGGTCCTGGCATGGTGGCGGCGACCGATGAGGTGAACAATACACGGCCATGGCCTGCGGCGACCATGTCCTTGATAACATGCTTGGCCAGATGGACTGAAGAGGTCACATTGAGATCGATCATGTTGATTTCTTCATCCAGGGAGGTTTCAATAAACGCACCGCCCACGCCGACACCGGCATTGATGGCGATGGAGTCGACCGGCTGGCCATAGGCCTGGATTTCCCGGTATAGCTGGTCAACGCCATCGCGCTTGGCCAGATCGACCTGCACCGCCTGAACCGATGCGCCCAGGCTCTCGATTTCCGGTACGACGCTGTTGATGCCGGTATCTTCGGCGGCGATCAGGAGATTATAGCCGTGCCGGGCAAATTGCTTGGCCAGTTCCAGCCCGATACCACTGGAAGCGCCGGTTACGACGGCGAAGGGTTTGTTATTCTGGGTCATCCTGTTCTCCTGTGAAAAAATCTTTGCACAGGCTCATCTAAGAGCGGGCGTATTCTTTTAAACCCTGCCGTATGAGAAACTTATTCCAAACGCCTCCGGACCCGATTACGCGTTTATAGTGATCTGGGAGTATTCGATGTAATTACGGAATTTATGGTTGGATTTGTATAATTCGTCGAAATTCCCCTGATCCGCAATGCCGCCATTTTCCATGAAGATGATCCGGTCGCAATTTTGCAGGGTGGACAAACGATGCGCGATCATGATCACCGCCAGTTCCCCTTTGAGTGTTTCCAGGAAGGCAAAAAGCTTGTACTCGGTTTCGACATCCAAAGAGGCGCTGGCCTCGTCCAGGATTAATAAACGCAGATCCTTGTACAAAGCCCGGGCGATGGCCAGACGCTGGCGCTGGCCACCCGAAAGCAGCTTGCCGTTTTCGCCGATGGGGGTGTCGATGCCGTCAGGCAGGCTTTCGACATGGTCCCAAAGCTGGGCTTTTTGCAGCGAGCGGACCACCTTGTCGCGGTCGATATGTTCGGGATCGACGCCATAGGCGATGTTTTCGGCGATTGTGACATCCATCAGGAAAATCTGCTGGTCGACAAAACCCACGATTTTGCGGAAATTGCGGATGTTATCGGTGGTAACCGGCACGCCGTCCACGGTGAATTCCCCCTCGAAGCTGACCAGGAAACCAAGCAGGATATTAGTCAGAGTCGATTTCCCCCCGCCCGAAGGTCCGGTAATGCCGATGAATTCGCCGGGACGGATGGTGAAATTGACATCGCGCAAGGCGGGTTTTTCGCTTTCGGGATAATGATAAGTGACATGCGCCAGTTCAATTTTATCCCGGAAGGCGAGGGCTTCGATCTGTTCCTCTTCGTTATATTCCAGGCGTTTTTTCAGGCTGAAAAATGCTGGCTCGATATTGAATTTTTCCACTTCTTCCAGCATTTCATCCAGAACGCCGCGGCTGGCATTGATCATCAGCACCGAGTTGATCGTGCGGTTGATAACCGGGATCATGCGCAAACTGGCCAAGACGATGGCGCCTATCTGGGCCGAGGCGGTGGCGATATTGGCGCCGGTCAGAATGATCGTTTCAAACACGATGATGATCAAAAGCATGATCACGGTTTCGACCGTGGCAGGGGGCAGGTTTTCCAGGAAATATAAACGGCCTTCCGTTTTAGCCAGTTTTTCGGAAGTATCAGAGAATTTCCGCGAAAAAAACATCTCCTTCAAATGCGTGCGCGTTTCCTTGTATCCGGTGAAAGACTGCTGCAAAAGCGCATATTGGCTGCCGTTCAGTTGCTGGGCCCGTGTACCAAGGGTCTTGGATTTTGCCTTGAACAGCCGGCTGTAACCCAGCAAAAGCCCAAGGCCGATAATGACGATCAGCAATGTGATCAGCCAATTGATAAAGATCACGAAGCTCAAGATGACGATGCAGGTCAAAGCCAGATTCATCAGGTTAAGGATTTTATGTACGAAACTATTTAAAATAAGCGGTACGGAGCCGGTAATCAGATTTATCATCTTGGACGAGCTGCGCCGCATGAATAATTCGTAATTCGAATTCATATAGACATGGTACAGGCGACTGTTGATATGCACGCGCCATTTCGTCAGCACGCCGAATTCATAACGCAGGTACAGCACCTGGGCGATGTTTTTCAGGATAAAGGTCATCGCGATCAGAAACCCTACCAGCATGGCCATTTTTTGCGGATCCGTAACGCCGGTATGCCGGGACAAAGCGCGGATGAACCCGCTTTGATTCATATAATCAGGCATCAAAAGAAGGTTGAGCAGCGGGAACAATACCGACAATCCGGCCAGTTCCATAAAGCCGATCACAAAACCGCCCAATATAAGCAACGTCATCTGCAGCTTGCTGTAGATGCCGAAAACTTTGGTGAATTTGATATAGGCTTTTAAATGTCCCATTAGGTGGTTCCCGTGTCCATGGTTAACCCAATCAGGTAGCATGAAACCAAAGGCTGCGCAATT
>JAQGJA010000199.1 GCA_028290805.1 Alphaproteobacteria bacterium | reverse complement strand
AATCACCGCCCGCGCGGTGACCCATGCGGAGCGGGAAGAGATTCTGCGCAGCCTGCGGAAAAGACCCCGGCGGGGCATTTGCTGGAAAACTTTTTCCGTCTGCTGAACGAAAGCGACCGGCTGGATTTGATCGAACAGATCAATGCCTCTTATGGCGAAGCGGTACAGAAATTACAGGGCATCGTGACGGTCGAAGCGACCACGGCGACCGCCCTAAATGATAAAGAACAACAGGATATCACCGCCAAAATCATGGCGCTTGTCGGTGGCAAAGAAATCAACATTCAAAATAAAGTGGATCCCAAGATCCTCGGAGGCATGATCGTGCAAATAGGCTCAGTACAAATCGACGATTCAGTGAAAACCAAACTGGACCGCATGAAAAAACATATGCAGAACGCCAAGGTTTCGGCCCTGCGTGCATCGGAGATCACCGAAGTGATCGCCGACAAGATCGTCAATTTCGACGCCCGTCCCGAAACGGTCGAAATCGGCACCGTCATGTCCTATGGCGACGGCGTCGCCCGCGCCTATGGACTGGACCATGTCGAAGCCGGTGAAATGGTTGAATTCAATGACGGCGTCAAGGGCATGGCCCTGAACCTGGAACAGGATAATGTCGGGATCGTGGTTTTCGGCGATGACCGCGCCATCAAAGAAGGCGACAAGGTCAAGCGGACCGGCGAAATCGTTTCCGTCCCCGTCGGCATGGCCATGTTGGGCCGTGTCGTCGATGCGCTTGGCAACCCGATCGATGGCAAAGGCCCGATCGAGACCAATGAAACCTATCCAATCGAACGCAAAGCCCCCGGCGTTATCGACCGCCAGTCTGTCAATGAGCCGATGCAGACCGGGATTAAAGCCATCGACGCCTTGGTGCCGATCGGCCGCGGCCAGCGCGAATTGATCATCGGCGACCGCCAGACGGGCAAATCCGCCATCGCCATGGATGCGATTATCAACCAGCGCAAGATCAACGAAGCCGCGACCAGCGACAAAGACAAGTTATTCTGCATCTATGTCGCCATCGGCCAGAAACGTTCGACAGTCGCCCAGATCGTCAAGACGCTGGAAGAAAACGGCGCGATGGAATATACCATCGTTGTCGCTGCCACCGCATCCGACCCGGCGCCCTTGCAGTTCCTTGCCCCTTATGCCGGTTGTTCGATGGGTGAATATTTCCGCGATAACGGCATGCATGCCCTCATTATATATGACGATTTGTCGAAACAAGCCGTGGCCTATCGCCAGATGTCCCTGTTGCTGCGCCGTCCGCCGGGCCGTGAAGCTTATCCAGGTGATGTTTTTTACTTACATTCCCGCCTGTTAGAGCGCGCTGCTAAGATGTCGAATGAAAAGGTCGGCGGGTCTTTGACCGCGCTTCCGATCATTGAAACCCAGGCCGGCGACGTTTCCGCCTATATCCCGACCAACGTGATTTCGATTACGGACGGCCAGATCTTCTTGGAAACCGAACTCTTCTATAAAGGGATCCGCCCGGCGATTTCCGTCGGTCTTTCCGTTTCCCGCGTCGGTTCCGCCGCGCAAACGAAAGCGATGAAAAAAGTTGCAGGATCGATCAAGCTGGAACTGGCCCAGTTCCGCGAGATGGAAGCCTTCAGCCAATTCGCCTCGGATCTGGATGCCTCGACCCAGCGCCTTATCGCCCGTGGCCGCCGTTTGACCGAGCTGTTGAAACAGCCGCAATTCCGCCCGCTGCTGGTTTCCGAACAGGTCATCAGCATTTTTGCTGGCACTAAAGGCTTGCTGGACGAATTGGATATTTCCAAAATCGGCGCTTTTGAGCGTATGCTTTTGGAAGAATTGTACAGCAACGAGCCGGAACTGATCCACTCGATCGAAGCCAAAAAGCAGATCGCGCCGGAACAGGAAGCCCAGCTGGCCGACTTCATCAAGGCCACCATGGCTCGCTTCCTGCGCCAGGAAGGCTAAGCCCGCATGCCGAGCCTCAAGGATTACCGTCTGCGGATCGCCAGTGTGAAGAACACGCGCAAGATCACCTCGGCCATGAAAATGGTCGCGGCGAGCAAGCTGCGCCAGGCCCAGGCGCGCGCCGAAGCCGGACGCCCTTATGCGGAAAAGATCAAGGAAGCCTTGGCCCGCCTGATCCTGGCCATTGGTCAGCGTGAAGAGGCTCTGCCTTTGCTGGACGGGCGCGGCGAAGTGAAACGCGTCCTGATCCTGGCTGTGGCTGTCGACCGCGGTTTGTCAGGCGGGTTTAACGCCAATCTGGTCCGCGAAGTGCGCCGCCAGATCGTGGCCCGGACACTGGAAGATAAAGAGATCACCGTGATTACGGTCGGACGCCGCGGCCGCGACATGCTTAAGCGCGAATTTCCACATATTGTGATAAAACATTACGCTTTTAACATTAAATATGAAACCGCTGAGGAACTGACCACCACATTGATCGATCTGTATGAAGACGGCAAATATGACGAGGCCTATGTTTCCTTCAGCCAGTTTAAGAACGTCATCACGCAAATCCCGGTAACGCAA
>JAQGJA010000057.1 GCA_028290805.1 Alphaproteobacteria bacterium | reverse complement strand
AAAGCTCTTCCTTGAAATGATCCAGCCTGATGGAAAACGGCAGCGCGCTGCGCCGGTAACGGATGGCAATCAGATAGGGTCTGCCTGCCACGGTCACAATCTCGGGAATGGGCATGTCCTGGAAGATGGCATACAACCCGTCACTGCCTTTGGTATTGAACAGGCGAAAGGTCAACCCGGCGCGGTTATTCTCGTCTTCCGCCGCGCGGGGAATATTTTTCAGGACGAAATTAAGCGCAACACCATGCGGATCGCCTTCCGTCGCGGTCGCGGGTAAACGCACCAGGGCACAATTGCGGCACCACGATATAAGCGCTATTTTAAAGGGCAGATGGCTGTCGCCAATATTGCCTTTCTCCAGCCGCTCTTCCGGAATACGAATTTCATGCCCGGTTTCCCCGTCGTTGATTTCCGCTACGACCAGTTCAACATGGCGGGAATCTTCGACGTAATTGCGGGATTCTCCATGGGGGATGACCATCATGCCATTACTGCTGACACATGTGCTGATAAAGCCGCCGAATAGCAAAAGCGCTGCGCCGATATGGATGATGATTGTCCCCAGGTTTTTCCAGCGCCACTCCTCCAGCACCAGCCGTGCCACCAGGCCCAAAAAAATAAAAAAAGCCACCGTCAACAACCCCGGCAGCGGCACGAGATCCCACAGCCATAAAATCGCCGAGGAAAAATAACTCTGCTCGGCAACATAAAGCCCACTGGCCTTTTCCGCAATCGTCCCCGCAACCAAAATAACCATCAGCCACAACAACAGAAAGGCAAATACCCTGCTATTCGACAAAATTCGCAAAAGCGAAAGGGTTTTTTCTTTGAAGGGTTTCATTGGCATTCTTTTTAATATCTTGCATGTCTTCCGTAAAGGCTAAAACCCCACGCGGAAACCGGCATAAACTGCGCGGCCTTCACCCGGGTAAAAAAACCTGCCGTCTTTGCCGCCTGCATCGGGCACGACGTTCGTCGTGGCAATATAGGGACGGTTGGCCAGGTTCCGCCCTTCCACGTATAAGCTGACCCCATGGCGGGGGAGCTGCAACGAAGCCATCGCGCCGTAAATGAAATAAGGTTCGGTTTCAACCGAATTGGTCAGGTCGATGGGATAAGCAGAGGGCACCCATTCAACATTCGGGCCAAAACTTATACCTGACAGGTGGCGGTATAATAATTCACTGCGCAAAAAATGTTCCGGCGCACCAGGCAACTGATTGCCTTTGTAGAGCGGATCGTCCTTTAAAACGAAACGGCTCCACGTATAAGCATTGCGCCATTGCAGGGCATCGTTCGGCTGAAACACATTATGGGCCACATCGCCCGCAATGCCCAATTCGATGCCGTCATGCTGCGTCCGGTTGGCGTTGATGGTGTCGGTCGCGCCGCTGGCAAAACGGTAATTGATGAATTCATTATCAATCAAACTGTGATAATAATCGGCTTCCCATTTCATGGCCGACCACATGCCCCGCGCGCCGATTTCCGCCGTGGTGGCTCTTTGCGCTTTCAGGCGGCCGAAACCGGGACTGTTGCCGCCCGATAACTCGTCCAGGGTGGGCGGCTCGAAGCTGCGGCTGAGATTGCCGAAAATCTGAGTCACGGCATTCAGGTCATAGCGCAAGCCAAGGCGTGGATTGACGCCCGTATAATGCTGGCCCTGAATTCGCTCCGTCGGGAAGCTTTCTTCAATATTGCGCTCCGCATGAGAAGCCTGAATTGCAGCGATGCCGAATAAAGGGCCGGCAAGATGCCGCTCATATTGCCCATAGAGTTCCAGCGTTGAAGCCTCCAGGTCACGGTTCAGAATACGCGCTCCCGGCAGCCCGCCGACATTATTGAAACGGTCTTCGTCGCCAGTGCCATAAGCCAGATTTCCGCCGACAATCCAGTTGTCCAATCCCTTTTTCTGCTGGAATTTAAGCCTCAGGCCGGAATCGTAGTTTGCCTCCTTGATATAAGTCGTCACCGGATTGTCCAGGTGTCGATAAGTATAATACACCGTCGTTTCCAGACGCTGCGGCCCTTCTTCCCAGGCCAGGCGATGGGCGATGCGGCTGATATCCAGGTTGCGCTGAAAGCGCCCGCGAATATTATTCGGGTTTGCCTGTTCGGGATCGGCGGCGATTTCTGCTTTTGAAATGGCGCCAGGAATTTCCGCATCCGTATCCGTCTGGCTGAGGTAAAGACGCTGCATCACATGTTGGGCCGACTGCCAGCCCGCATTGCCAGAGAACCGATAAGTTTCCTGTTCATTATTGCTGCGAAAACCCTTTTGCGAGAAAGCGGTGGCCGCCGCAAAAACATCGCTGGTGCCGATGCTTTCCCCGGTGGAAATCTGCGTATGGCGGTCGCCGAAACTGCCGGTTTCCGCTTTCATGCCGTAACCTAGCGCTGTAATTCCAGTCGGCGTGATAAAATTAATCGCCCCGCCCAGAGTACTGGTACCCAGGGACAGCGCATTTGCACCGCGATAGACTTGCGCATATTGCACCAGCCAAGGGTCGATCACCGCAAACTCGAAACCGCCATCGGCCGTATTGATTGGCACACCGTCCTGCAGCAGTAAAAGACCGCTGCCCTGAAACGTATGCGTCAAACCTGAACCGCGAATGGAAAGCCGCGCGGATTCCGCCCCATTGCGCGGCTGTGAAAGAACGCCGGGGGAATAATCAACAATCTCCTTGATCGTTGCGGTGTGGATATTCTGGAAGGATTTTTCACCGATAATATCCGTACCGCCCGGAATGCGTCGCGATTCTTCTTCGCTGTGGACTTGCTCATCGACCATAACGGGATGCTTAAAGGATTTTGTTACGATTACTGCTAGGGGAACAGCCTGTTGCTCCTCCGACTCCGCTACGCTTCGTATCGGATCGGCCATTGCCCTTGAACAAAGCATGGGAACGAGCATTAACAGCAATACAAGCCAAACGGCCATAGTTATAACTCGTCATCTCAGGATTAAGCAA
>JAQGJA010000034.1 GCA_028290805.1 Alphaproteobacteria bacterium | reverse complement strand
TATCACCTATCTGGTGGGCTGCGCCTGTCCCGAAAATGAAAAAGATCGCCGCATCTCGCAAAAAGAAATGCTGCCCCTTCTGGCTGATCCGGTCAGCGGAACGCCAAGTGCCGATATTGGCGTCGCCCTGCAATATTTGCTGCAGCAAAATTATGAGGGGACGTCAACACGGCTTGCCGATGTGCAAAAAGGCGGGCTGCTGAAAAGCTTTGTGGATAATGTCGCCTTGACGGCCGTGGCCGCCCATATCGCCGAAAACGGCGTTATGATCTCGGCGCGGGAACAGAATAAGTTCGATGACAACAAGCCTGCGCTGTTTAAATATTTCATGCGGGGCGACAATTACCGCAAGCGTCTGGCGGTTACGGTTGCGACTTGTAACAGGTCACGCCGGAATATCAAAAGCTGAGTGTTTGTTGCACCGAATGCTTCCTACCGGCAGCCTGATTATTTCTCAACCCTCGTAGGCCCCAGCATCGTCTCCGGCTTGACCAGACGGTCGAAATCGTCGCTGCTGAGATAGCCCAAAGCGATGCAGGCTTCTTTCAGTGTCGTGCCTTCGTGATGGGCTTTTTTCGCCACGCTGGCGGCCTTGTCGTAGCCGATATGGGGGTTAAGCGCGGTGACCAGCATCAGCGATTCATAGAGAAGCTTGTGGATGCGGTCCTCATTGGCTTCGATGCCGATGACGCAGTTGGCGGTAAAGCTGCGCGCCGCATCCGCCAGTAAACGGATCGATTGCAGCACGTTAAAAATGATCACGGGCTTGAACACATTCAACTCAAAATGCCCGGTCGCCCCGCCGATGGTGACGGTGGTGTGGTTGCCGATCACCTGGGCGCAGACCATGGTCATGGCTTCGCTTTGGGTCGGGTTGACCTTGCCCGGCATGATGGACGAACCCGGCTCGTTCTCGGGCAATGAAATCTCGCCGATGCCGCAGCGCGGGCCTGAACCTAATAACCGCACATCATTCGCGATCTTCATGAACGACACGGCCAGGACATTCAGCGCGCCCGAGAGTTCGACCAGCGCATCATGCGTGGCAAGCGCTTCGAATTTATTCGGCGCGGTGACGAATTCCAGTCCCGTAATCTCGGCGGTTTTGGCGGCGAATATTTCGGCAAAACCGTGCACGGCATTCAGCCCCGTGCCGACCGCCGTGCCGCCCTGGGCCAGTTCCAGAATATGGGGCAGGCAATTCATCACGCGCTGCACGCCGTTCTTGACCTGTTGCGCGTAACCGGAAAATTCCTGGCCCAAAGTGATCGGCGTTGCGTCCTGCAAATGCGTGCGGCCGATTTTGATGATGTCCTTGAACTCAATTGCCTTGTCATTCAGGGCGGCATGGAATTCCTCCAAAGCGGGGATCAACTCGTGGATCACTTCTTCCACGGCGGCGATATGCATGGCGGTGGGGAAGGAATCATTCGACGACTGGCCCCGATTGACATGGTCATTGGGGTGGACCGGTTTCTTGCTGCCCATCTCGCCGCCCAGGATTTCGATGGCGCGGTTGGACAGGACCTCGTTGATATTCATATGCGATTGCGTGCCCGACCCGGTCTGCCAGACTTTAAGCGGGAAATTATTGTCGTGCTGGCCGGTCATCACTTCGTCCGCGGCATGCGAAATCGCTTCGCCGATTGTCCCGTCCAGCTGCCCCAGTTCCACATTCGCCAAAGCCGCCGCTTTTTTAACGATGGCCAGCGCCCGGATCATCGCCCGCGGCATGGTCTCGATGCCGATCTTGAAATTCTGCAAAGACCGCTGGGTCTGCGCGCCCCAGTATTTATCGGCAGGGACGTCGATGGGACCAAAGCTATCGGTTTCGGTGCGGGTTTTTGGGGTGGGTTTTGGCATGGCGGGCCTTTGTGCAAAAGGAGAGACCGGGCGAGTTTACCGTCAGGCCCAACTTGCGGCAAGTCCTGTTAAGAAGGGCAATTAAGGCTATTCAGGAAAATTCATCATGGACCAGGCCATTATTTTAGCGAAGGACGTCCCGGTCGCCACAGGCCATTCCTTCTGATTTTCCATTAATATGCTCAGACGATCACAGCGTTTCTGTGAATCCGGATGCACGGGCCCTAAAATATTTAAGAGGTTTTCCTTGTATTGCTTTTTGATCCGGTCCCATTTTCCCATCTCGTAATACCGGTCAGGCAAAGAGGCTGTATGCGGCGAAATAAAATAATTCTGCACGACATCTATATCAGTATCCGGTGCCGCCTTTAAAGCAAAAGCATCGCATTGATATTCTTCATTCCGCCAAAAAGAATTATATCGAATCATCAGGTTTTTTTCCTTGTTCGTATCCAATAAGCCGAACATTGTTTCCATGGCATGAAGAGGAGAAAGGGATTTTTTAACAAGAGCAAAATCGCTTTTCAGGCCGCTTACGGCTTTGCCCAGAAAACCTTCAGGCCGGGATATGTTTTTTTTCTCTTCTTCTTTCCGATCGTCTGTTTCTGACAGATAATTACGCCTTCTGACGGCGTGACCGATTTCATGACCGGCGATAAACTCCAGACAAGGCAGGGCCTTTTCAACTTCCACCGGATGCGCCTTGAACAGGCAAGAGCCGTTATCGAGAAAATTGACACTGAAACCATGGTGGCGCGAGCCCGCGATCATATAATGTTTTCTTACCTGCGCGGCGCCCGAAACTTCTTCCTTGGTGAAATAATGGTCCTTGTTTTCACAGACGCGATCAAAGACAATCTCGTAAGAGGCGCCCAGCTTCAAGCTCAGTTCGTTTTTGCCCGTATCAATGCCGATCATGAGAATATATAAGCGCCAAAAAAGACATAAGACAAGTGCTTATTTAGGGATGAAATGATCGCATGGCTGCGGAAGATAAGCCCGCTACCGGCGCGAAAGCATTAGTCTTTTATTATTTCTGATTATATCCCGTAATCACTTCCGCTGAATTTTTCTGGCAGCGGATAAAAAACGGCGGCACTTCGCGCACGCAGATTTTTTTGGCTTCGGTGAAATCGGGGTGGGCGAACACCAGCATCTGGGGGCCGGTTTCGTCTTCGCTTAACGGGTCAAAGGCGGTTAGTTCCAGCCAGTGCAGCCTGTGTTGTTTATGCGTCAGAGGCAGATCAAGTTTGACCCAGGTGATATCGCGGCCTTTATGCTGGGTATGGGTGATATCGCCCAGATTGCCGCCGTATTCCTGTTGCCGTTTATAGGCGGATGGGGTGGTGCTGCGGACGCAAAGATGGCTGGGCGCGGCATCGGGAAATTGCGCCAGGCCCGTTTCGACATGGGCGCTGAATTCCTTTTGGCAGCTTTCATAGAAATTGGTAAGGGCTTTGATCTTCATGGGCGATTACTCCTGATAAGAGAATGCCCCATAGCTTAGGCCCGGGAAACAAGCCTGGCAAGCGGCCCGCTGTAAAAAAAGCCTAGGCCGTAATATCGTCGATCAGCATGGATTCGATCTTGATGATGATATCCTTTAAAACCAGCTTGCGTTTTTTCATGCGCTGCAAGGACAGCATGTCGTGCACGGCGGCCGAGGTCAGGCGAAGGATGGCTTCGTCGAGGTCGCGGTGCTCGGTGCGGCATTCCTCGAGTTTTTCTTTGAGGCGTTCCTGGTCCAGGGCTGACATTACGGGGTCATCTTGCAAAGGTGTTAAAGAGGGGGTGTTTCATTCTAAAATATGCCTGTCCTTATACCTTATCCTGTTGTCAAAATCCACAACTATGATAAAACTGTCGGGTTAAAAACCTTCTAAACTTTCCCCTTTTCGACCTTTTCGACGACGATTCAAGGCATTCATGACCTCTCTTTCCCCTGCTTCCGGCTCTTCCATCAAACGCATCGGCATCCTGACTTCGGGCGGGGACTGTCCCGGGCTGAACGCCGCGATCCGCTCGGCCACGCATGCGGCCAAAGAAAAAGGCTGGGACGTGGTCGGGATTTTGAACAGCACCGAGGGCATGATGGCCCGTCCCATTCGCTCGGTCCCGCTGGATTACGCCCGGGTCGATGCGGTGTTCCGCATGGGCGGCACGATTTTGGGCACGACCAGCAAGGGCGCCCAATCGCCGCTGAATTTTCCGCGTGCCGACGGCACCACCTATGACCGCAGCCAGGATGTAGCCGACGCCTATCACGAATTGGGCCTGGGCGGCCTGATCGTCATTGGCGGTGATGGCTCGATGGGAATCTTGCGCCAGATCGCCGCCCGCACCGATATCAAATTCGTGGGCATTCCCAAAACCATCGACAACGATGTCGGCGCCACCGACCAGTCCATTGGTTTCGACACTGCCATGCAGGTCGCCACAGAAGCCTTGGACCGGCTGCAGCCCACCGCGGCTTCCCACCAGCGTGTAATGATTTTAGAAGTGATGGGCCGCGATGCGGGGCATATCGCCCTCAATGCTGGGATTGCCGGCGGTGCGGATGTGATCCTGATCCCGGAATTGCCCTATACGATAGAATGCGTTTCCAATAAAATCAACAAGTTGCGTGACGGTGGCCGTCAGGATTGCCTGATCGTGGTTGCCGAGGGCGTTAAAGGCACCGGTGGAGAAAAGCTGCAGGTCAAACATATGGATGGGCAGATGCGCTTGGGTGGTATCGGCCAATATCTGGCTAATGCCATCACCAAGGAAACCGGGGCCGAAGCCCGCGTTACCGTTTTGGGCCATGTCCAGCGCGGCGCAGCCCCCAGCGCATTGGACCGCATGATCGCCACCGCCAGCGGCGTCCATGCGGTCGACCTGATCGAACAGGGTAAGTTCGACCGCATGGTCGTCTGGAAAGGCCGCGGCATTACCTCGGCCCCGCTTTCCGAAGCCTTGGACAAATACCATACGGTGGATGAAAACGATTCCCTGGTCCAGACGGCGCGTTCGATGGGCATTTGTACGGGGTCCTGATAAATCCTGCCCGTCTAAATTATTTTAACTTTCTTGTGCTATAAATGAACATCAGAATCACCGATTTCTTTTATTGAAGGATGTCATGTCGATTATTCAAAGACGAGAACAGGGTTTTACCCTGGTTGAACTGGCCATTGTACTGATGATTATCGGGCTGCTGATCGGCGGAATCCTGCGCGGCCAGGAAATGCTCACTAATGCCCGGCTTCAGGCCACAATCAAACAGGTCAATTCCTATACCGGCGCCATCAATACATTCCGCGATACCTATGACGGCTTTCCGGGCGATTTGAGAACAGCGACAAACCGCCTGCCTGGCTGTACGGCGTCCAATAACTGTGTGGCCGGAAATGGCAACGGGATTGTCGGCACGCCGATTGAAGTCTGGCAAGGCGGCCAGCAGGCTATTAGCACAGAAAACTCCCAGTTCTGGAAGCATCTGGCTTTGGCGCATCTGATTACCGGCGTCGAACCAAGCGCCAGCCTGCCGATCTGGGGCAAATCCCATCCCGCATCGCTCGCGCCATCGGCCAGCGGATTTACAGTCGTGACAACGGTCACTGCCCCCGATGGCCAGACAGGCGGCGCAACCAACGCCAGCGTCATGACAGGCGCCCTGGTCCTGCGGATGCATGGCGACCTTGCCAGCAATTATACCGAAGACGTTCCGGCCATTTCCCCGAAAAATGCCGCTTATATCGATCGCAAAATGGATGACGGCATGCCCCAGACGGGCGATGTCCAGTCCCGCGCCAATGGCAACGGCGCCTATGTGGCCGCCTGCGAAAGCGCCACGGGCTATGATGCAAGCCGCGAGGACGCCTTTTGCACAATGTCCTTTTTGCTGAACCGCTAAAATAATTCTTTATAGGAAACCCCGGCAGTGCCGGGGTTTTGCATGTTTTATATAGAAGCCGGATCGTTCTAGCGTCCGCTGGTCTGCTGGGCATCCAGATCGGTGCCGTTCTGGGAAAAGATGCTGCCCATCGTGAAGCGGGTGAATTTTTCCACCAGCTCTTCGGCGATCTCGTCGGTGACTTGGGAAGCCATAGCCTTTTTAACATCGCCCTGGTCGGCATAGGCATCGACCCGGCGCTTGATCTCGTTGCGCGCCGAACCGCCGGGGAAGCTGGCGGCCAGGATCTGGCGGGCATTATTGGCCCCGATCCGGGTATAAAGACGGCGGCGCAGGGCCACGTCATCGGCGCTGGTCGAAAAGGCCCAAAGCTCGATCGGGCCCAGCGTGTTGATCAGGAACTGCTCATAACGGCCTTCATTCGTGCCTAAAACGAGGAGGGCAGGCGCCCCCGAAGCCCTTGGACCCGTCAACAAGTTGCGCATAACGTAAACAGCGGTATCTGAAAGGGAGAAGCGCGCTTTTGCTTCCAGAACCGCGGAGTCGGAGATCGCCGAGCCCAAAATCCAGACCCCGGTGGCCAGATCGACCATGTCGTTGTCGAAATCCTTCAACAGCTGAGAAGACAGAACGATTTGCACGCCCCATTTACGCCCCTCGCGGACGTCGCGGATAATCTGGGAACGCACGGCTTTGGATTTGGACGTCCGGTGGAATTCGTCGTAACACAAGCGCTTTGGCGTTTCCTTGATCTTGCGCAGGCGTAATTCATGGAAAGGGCGAAAACGCTCAGGCATGTATTTGACGACATCCTCGTTAATCCACCAGCTGCGGACCATGACGTGACGGGCCAACATATACATGATGGCCGTCTGGCGGTCGGCCGAATCATCCCCTTGCGGCGAGACATCCATCAGATCGAGGGCGCAGACCTTGGTCTCGCCAATGTCGAAACGCGTGACAGTGGACAGAATCGGCAATTCGCGCACGGCCGACGAAATCATCCGCTCAAAGGCATGGATGACGCTTTCCGAGGAACTGCCGATCGAAGTTTCCTCCATCAGGCTTCGGATCTGCGGGCGGCGGGCGGCGGTGATGGCATCGGCCAAGGTCGGCACGGCATGACGCTGGGCCAGCATCGCTTCGCGGTGCAAACCACGGTCAAACAGCATATCCACCACATCCCACCACATCGCTTCGGGCGCGACATAAATGTTATGCGACTGCAAGGCCTCGTCCACTACAAGGTCGACGCGGGGAAGATAAGGGCGCGGCTCGGCATTGGGGGCGGCATCGTCGCGCCAGCGGAAAACCTCGTCAACCACGAATCCGACCAGCTGCGGCATCCCGTCATAGGGCTGGGCCTGTCCGGGCGGCGTTGCAATCAAGGTCATCAGTTCGATCAGATAGGAACGCTCATCGGGCAAGGGACGGCGGCAGCCAAGCTGGGTGTCGAACGGATTGATGGCGTATTCGGGGCTCATCTGCAGGCGGTAATGCATCGCTTCATGCGCGCGCTCGGGCGGCAAGCCTTCTTTGATCAGCGAGATCAGACCCGAAGAGGAGGGACCAATATCGATGATGGCGACATAGGGAAGCTGGGAAACCCCTTGTGACAAAACAGTCCCGATATTCAGCGTGTTCATCAGAACGGACTTACCCGCCCCCGGCTGGGCGAAGATCAGATCGAACCAGGTGGTGGTGAGGGATGAACCCGTGGCATAGGGCCAGATGCGCCCGTCATCGGAACGGAACAGAATGGGCCCTGTCTTGAAAGGCGAACAGGGACGCTGCCAGGGCAGGAGTTTCAATACTTCGGAAAGCGGTGCAATGGCGGCAGGGGCCGAAGAAGCACAGGCGATGCCCGGCACCGAAGACATGACTTCGTCCAGGGGATCGCCCGAAACCATGCTGACCTGGCAATACCCCCAGGCTTCCAGCGCCTGGGTCAGGATGGCGGCGCGCTCTTCCATCAGGTCCATGCGGCCTTCCGGCGCCCAGGTGGCGGCGGAAATCCGCAATTTGACGACCGGCTCGTCCTTGGCCATTTCGGCCAGGTTTTCAATGGATTCCTTGATCTGGCGATTGGTGCTGTTGGTAACGGTCAGCATGGTAGCCATTAATTGCTTGATATACGACCCCTGGACCCCGCCGCCTTCGATCAGGAAAGAAATGCGGAACGGTACCTTGGCCTCGACAAAGCGGACCAGAAGCTGGGAAAACGGCGTTGGATCGGCCGGCGGCAGGATAACATCGACTGCAGACCATAATTTATTGCCGATCTGGACCACGGACGGTGAGACAATTTCTGCATCATAGGTGCAAAGCTGGTGGCGCAAGGCCGGCCAAAGCACGTCGGAAAAATCATTCGGCACACGAGGCGCGCGGGCAGGGATACGGTCGCCCGGCAGGATCGGACGCCAGTCATCGCCGGAACGCGACGGGAACAGCGAGGAACGGACGACGCCAAGCGCGTCATGCACTTCAAGGACGCTGGACTGGATGCCCAGCTCGTTAAGGGCGGTGCGCATATTAGTGACATAGGAACGGTGGCGCGTGCGCAATTCGTCCATGGCGGCCAGCGGGCGCTGGGCATTGGGCGAGGACACCCATTTCAAATTTTTTTCCTGGCGCTTTTCCTTGGCTTTTTTGCCTTCGGTCGGGCCCATCACGGATGGACGGGTCCAGGCGATGAAATAGCATTCCTCCCAGGACATGTAATTCGCCAGATGGCTGGCGCGTTCATTGATCAGGTCCTTGATGTCCAGACCAATCGTATTGGCGGCGCGCTGGTTATAACGCATCATATTGCGCAATTCCCGGCCGATCCGGTCTGGATTACGGATAAAGACCACCTGTAACGCATAACCGGGGCGGTCGAAACGGGAACCGAGCTTGATGACGCCTTGCTCGATGATGCGTTCATATTCCTGGTTGCCGATGATCTGGCGGCTGCCATCGACCTGGAAAAAAGTCACAAGCGAACCATCTTCGGCGACCAGCGTTTCCGAGTCGTCGGCGGTCTCAAGCCGGATAAAGGATTCAAGCGGCTGTTTTGCCATTTTGGCAAAAGGGGCAAGCATTCTGTTTAAAAGAGAGGCCATGTTTTATCTGTACTTTTCTAGGTTGAGCGGCAGAGGTCCTGTGGATATGATACAGAAAGTTTCAGATTTTAGCATTAAAATCTGTCCCATAGGACGATAAGACGTCTTTATGCCGTGATAAAATTAATATAAAGAAAAAAACAGCAATTTCAATGCCTGGCTGCAGAAAAACGGCTTTTATAGGCTGGCGCTCAGTCCCGTGGCGGCATTATCCAGCGTCTTGAATAAAGAGGGCCAATCCTGGGCGGGCATATCGCCATAAGGGCCGGTCTTTACCCGCCAATGGGCCAGGACCTGGGGAAAAAGGTTAATCTCACCGTTTTTTTCATCCTTGATCATACGGCGGTCCAAAGGCAGAAGGCGAATGCCCTTCAGATTATCCTGGGCTTTCTCGTAATCCTTGCGAGTCAGAAAATCCCGCAGGACAATGGTCAATGCCCCGGGATCTGTCGAACCGAGCCGTTTTTTCGCTTCCGCCCCGCGATTATAGAACGCGTCGAAAATCTTGCGGGCCATTTCGGCCAAGGGCCCCTGGGTAATGCGGCCCAGGTAAACGCTGCGCATGATATGGTGCAGCGTCACCTGGGAAATTTCCGGCAGCCAGATCAGCATGCCCGAATGCATGCCTTCGACCGCCCCCAGATCAAAGCACTGATGGCAGAAAATACAGGTGGTCAGAACGTTTTCAGGGGTGAAATCACGCGTATCCCCATTGATATGCAGCACTTCCTGGTGCTTTTCGGCGCGAAAACCACAGCACTGACAGGTATAATCATCACGTTGTAAAACGGCCGTTTTCGCCTGGGGCGAAATCTTGCCAAAGCTGCGATTGTTTTTAGCAGCAGACCAGTTCGGCCGAATGACACCGAGGGTGATAGGATGATGGCGCATGGATTTATCTTAGGTCAAAGAGAAAGCCGGATCAATACGGCAGAGACATTAACAATGTAAAAAGCCCGGCGATTTTAATCGCCGGGCTTTTTTGGAAAGCATTAGCAGATAAGATTAGAAACCTGTATCCGTAAAGCTGGTCGAAGAAGAAGTTACGTTCGAGTTTTGAGCGCCAACCGTTTTGGTTACAACACCAATGAGGTATGGCAGCGTGATCAGCAAAACACCAACGATCGCAAAGGCCAATACACCGGAAAGTGGATTGTCATCTGGAGCGTCGACGAAGCCTTTCATCTTGAACAGCGACTTGATGATGAAGAAGGTACCGATAACATAGGCGCCCATGCTCATAATCTTAGGCACGTTACCAAGCTGGTTACTCAGAACTT
>JAQGJA010000002.1 GCA_028290805.1 Alphaproteobacteria bacterium | reverse complement strand
GATAATATTCGTCGCCAGCAGCAAATGATATTGCCCGTCATAAAACGCCGTCATGCGTTCGTCCAGTTCCGTCGGCGACATTTGTCCATGCGCCTGGATCGTTTTAATTTCCGGCACCAGTTCTTTTAATAATGCCTGGGCATCGTCAAGATCGGACAAGCGCGGACAGACATAGAAACACTGCCCACCACGGTAATATTCGCGCATGATCGCTTCGCGGATAATCACCGGATCGAATGGCATCACGGATGTCCGCACGGCCAGGCGGTCCACAGGGGGCGTGGTAATGAGGCTGAGGTCGCGGATGCCCGTCATGGCCAGTTGCAGCGTGCGTGGAATGGGAGTCGCCGTTAGGGTCAATACATGGACGTTTTCGCGGATAGCTTTCAGTTTTTCCTTTTGCTTGACGCCGAAATTCTGTTCTTCGTCGATGATCATCAGGCCCAGATTTTGAAACTTGATTTTCGAGCCTAAGATAGAATGCGTGCCGATAACGATATCCAGTTGCCCCTGCTCCATCAATTCGCGGTAATTGGCGGCTTCTTTCGGGGTAACCATGCGTGATAATTGTCCGATTTTTAATGGGAAACCGGCAAAACGTTTTTTGAAATTGGCGTAATGCTGGCGCGCCAAAAGCGTGGTCGGCACGACCACCGCGACTTGTAATCCTCCCATGGCGGCCACAAAAGCGGCACGCATCGCCACTTCGGTTTTGCCGAAACCGACGTCGCCGCAGACCAAACGATCCATCACCACGCCGTTATGCAGGTCGCTGAGCACGTCATTGATCGAGCGTTCCTGGTCCTCGGTCTCCTGGTAAGGGAAGCGCGCGATGAATTCGTTATAAGCGCCTTCCGGCAAGGCGATTTCCGGTGCGGTGGAAATCTTGCGTTTGGCGGCAATTTCAATCAAACCTTCGGCCATTTCCAGCAGGCGTTTTTTGACCCGCGCCTTGCGCGATTGCCAGCCCGCGCCGCCCAAGCGGTCCAGCGCCGTGGTATTCTGGTCCGAACCGAAACGCGAGAGGACATCCAGCGATTCAACAGGGATGAAGAGTTTATCATTATCGGCATAGATGATCCGCACGCAGTCATGGGCGATGCCGTCCACCTCCAATGTGACCAGCCCGTCGAATTTTCCAACCCCGTGTTCCACATGCACGACCAGATCACCGGTGACCAGTTCCGAAACATTGGTAAAAACATTGGCATCGCGCTTGCGCCGTTTAACCGTGCGCGTCAGGCGGTCGCCCAGGAAATCCTGTTCCGTTAAAAAGGCAAGATCTGGCGCGATAAAGCCGTGTTCGACGGATAACAGACAAAAATGCACGAAGCCCGTTTTTAAAGCAGCAATCTTTGCTGCAGACTCCACCAGTTCACCGGCGGGGATCGCATGTTCCTTGCACAATTGGCGCACACGTTCCAAGGACCCTTGGGAATAACAGGCCAGCAGCGTTTTCTTTTTCTCATTCGCCCATTGCTGCAGATTGGCTTTAAGCAGATCATAGGAACGGTTATCCGAAGCCGCCAGATTCGGCGCCTGTTTTGCGCCGCAATCAATGCCGCTTTCGTCGTTATTGGCAAAGGGCGAAAGCATGCGGCGGATCGGGCGTGAGATATTATTTTTCCACTCGCTTTCCAGCAAATATAACAAGGTCGGCGCGATGGCTTTATATTGCGTGCCTGCCGCAAGCTTTTTATTTTTCTCATCTGGTTTAGCCATGCGGGCATTATAGAAATCAACCACCTGGCCCATACGTTCGTTATAGATCGCTTCCATCTGGTGATCGAAAACCAATGGCGCGCGTTCCGGCACGCAATCGAAAATTGTCTGTGTCTTGCTGAAAAAAAGCGGCAGCCAATGTTCCATGCCTGGATAGCGGTGCCCGGCGGAAACGGCTTCGAATAACGGGTCGTCCTGGTGCTGTGCGCCGAAAAGCTCGCGATAACGGGCGCGGAAATGCGCGATGTTTTCCTGGGACAGGATGATCTCGGTCATCGGCGTCAGATCCAGCACATCGATATTTTCCAGGCTGGTCTGTTCGACGGAATCAAAATACTTGATTACTTCAATCTCATCGTCGAATGAATCGATACGCACCGGGTTGGGCGACCCGGCCGGATAGATATCGATGATGCTGCCGCGGATGGCGTATTCGCCTGGTTCACGCACCGTATCGGCGCGGGTATAGCCCTGGTCGGTGAGAAATTTCTGTAACTTATCGCGATTGATAGTTTTGCCTTTTTGCAAAGAAAAAGAGGCATCGCGAAAATTTTCTAACGCAGGAATGCGCTGGGTCGCCGCACTTAACGGCGTGATAATAATTGTCGGCTGCGTCCATTCTTTTTGCGAAGCCAGTTCGACAAAGGCGCGCACACGCTCGGCGATAATATCCTGGTTCGGCGACACGCGGTCATAGGGCAGGCAATCCCAGGCGGGAATGGAAATCACGCGCAGATCAGGCGCAAAAAACGCCCATAATTCTTTTAGATTATACAAACGCCGGTCGTCCAGCACGATATGCAGCACGGGCGCGCGCGACGCATCGAACGCGGTTTGTGCAAGATCCGCCAGAATGCGGGCATCCTGCCCTTCCGGTGCCCCGTCGAAACGAAGCATGCCATGCTGTAAACTCTGCGTCATTCGGGCGCTCTTTCCGGCACTTTGTAAAATTCGATCATCTGCATGATCAAGGGCTGGATCGGCAGGACGGGCAAGGCCGCTTTCCCCGTTACCCAGTCGAAAATATCCGGGTCGTTTTCGTCCAGCAATTCTTCGAACAGATCCAATTGGTCCTCGCTGAAATGTGGCAGATACTGTTCCGCAAAACGTCCGACCAAAAGGTCCGCTTCGCGCGTGCCGCGGTGCCAGGCGCGGAAAAGCAGTTTTTTATGGCGCGCGGTCAGTGTCTGGTTCATTGTCGAAAACTTTGCTATGGTCAGGCAAGAATTATATAGACCGAACCAAAGGCTTTGTCACGCCGTGCGTCCCTTTATTCTCGACCCGCTTTTCGTTTCGATTCAACGCGTGCACGGCATCGGCCCGCGCTTTGCCAAGGTGCTTGAGCAATTGGCCGGGCCTTGCGTCATCGACCTGTTGTTTCATTGGCCTGTCGCGGCGGTGGACCGGCGGACGATCCGCAAAATCGGCGATCTGGAACCCGGGGTTGTGGCGACGATTGCGGGCAAGGTGACGACACTGGCCCTGGCGCAATATCCAGGGCGGCCCAGCAAGATCACGCTGAGCGACAATACAGGCGATGTGACGTTGGTGTTTTTTAAAAACCCCGGCAATTATTTGCAAAAGAATTTTCCTCTGGGCCGCGAAATCGCGTTGAGCGGACGGATCGAATTTTACAATGGCCGCGCCCAGATGTCGCATCCGGAAAAAATCGTCGATGCCGATAAAATTGCCAGCATCGCTACGCTGGAACCGATCTACCCTTTGACGGCGGGCGTGACCAATGCGGTGCTGGTCAAGGCCGAGCAAAGTTGCCTGGATAAAATCCCGAAACTGCCGGAATGGCTGGATACAGAATTTATTGCGCAACAAAAATTTCCCGCCTGGCCCGAAGCGCTGCAGGAAATCCATGTACCCAAAACGATGGAAGCGTTATCGCCTTTGCATCCAGCACGGCGGCGCCTGGCCTATGATGAAATTCTTGCGCATCAATTGGCTTTGGCCATTATCCGGCAGCAACAAAAAGACGATCCCAGCCCGCCGATACTGCCCGATGCGGCGCGGATGGCACAGGCCATGGCGTCCCTGCCCTTTCAGTTGACGGCGGGACAGCAACAGGTGCTGGCGGATATTACCCAGGACCTGCAACGCAATTACCAGATGTGCCGTCTGCTGCAGGGCGATGTCGGCAGCGGCAAAACGGTGATGGCTTTTCTGGCGGCGATGCATGTGATATCGGCGGGGTTCCAGGCGGTGATTATGGCGCCGACGGAAATCCTGGCGCGACAGCATTTTCATTCCTTGCAGGAACTGGCCGCGAAAAACAACATGCGCATTGCCTTACTAACAGCGCGTGAAAAAGGCAAGATACGCGAAAAGATTTTGCAGGAACTTGCAGCAGGCGAGATTGATTTACTGATCGGCACGCATGCGGTGATCCAGGAGCCGGTGAAATTCAAACATCTCGCCTTGGCCGTTATCGACGAACAGCACCGTTTCGGCGTCAGCCAGCGTCTGTCCTTGTCGGAAAAAGGTGATGCCGTGAATTTATTGGTAATGACGGCGACACCCATTCCGCGCACCTTGTCATTGACCGCTTATGGCGATATGGAGAGCAGCATTTTGCGCGAAAAACCGCCGGGCCGGAAACCGATCGACACGCGCGTTTTGCCGCATGAGCGCATTCCCGATATCACCGCCAGTTTGAAGCGCAAAATCGAACAGGGCGATCGCATTTACTGGGTCTGTCCCTTGGTCGAGGAAAGCGAGCTGGTGGATTTATCCGCCGCCGAAGACCGCCATGCCGCGTTGTTACAGCATTTTCCCGGCCGGGTCGGATTGATCCACGGCCGCTTGAAAGGCGATGCCAAGGATCTGGTGATGCAGCAATTCATCAACGGTGAAATCGATATATTGGTGGCCACCACCGTTATCGAAGTCGGCGTCAACGTGCCCGAGGCCAC
>JAQGJA010000069.1 GCA_028290805.1 Alphaproteobacteria bacterium | reverse complement strand
GAATTTTTAATGAATAATTAAGTTATGATTGATTTGCAGTATAACGTCAATCGCAACAAGGGGTCCCCGCGCGGAATAATAAAAAATATTTCGCGGCCTCTGCGCCTCTGCGGCTTACCTTTCTTTTGCCCAGCAGACAATGAATTCAAAAATCATCTAGGGACCAGAAAAATTTCCCTCTATGCTGGCCTCCATGATCAAACAAGCCACGCCCCAAAATATCCGACATGCCGCAAGCCTCCTGCAAAGGGGAGAGATCGTTGCCTTTCCGACCGAGACGGTGTTCGGCATGGGGGCGGATGCCACCAATGAAAGTGCGGTGGAAAAACTTTTTGCCGCAAAAAACCGCCCGCGCGACAAGGCACTGAGCGTGATGGTGCATGACATTGCGGTGGCGGAAAAACTGGCTCTTTTTGACCAGCGCGCTTTGACCCTGGCGCATACATTGTGGCCCGGGCCGCTTTCCCTGGTCCTGCCCAGGCGTCCTGGCAACGGCATTAGTGAGATTGTAACGGCGGGCCAGGAAACCATTTCCCTGCGCCTGCCCAGGCATCCGGTCGCCCTGGCTTTATTAAAAGAAGCGGGCTGTCCGATCGCCGCCCCCAGCGCCAATCCATCGGGAAACCTCAGCACCACCACCGCGCTGGAAGTGGCAAGGCATCTGGGCGATGCCGTGCCGCTGATCCTGGCCGATGCCGCGCCGGTGATCGGGATTGAATCCACGCTACTGGACCTGACCCGCCTGCCCGCCGTCATCCTGCGCCCCGGCGCCATTGCGCTGGAGGAAATAAGCGGCCTGATCGGCGATGTCGTTTATGCCGAAAATACCGCCCCAGGCCTTACATTGAAAACACCTTTGCGCCTGCGCGCCATCGATGTAGGCCCCGGCGAGGCCTTCCTGGGCTTCGGCAAGGTTACCTATATCGGCGTCCAGGGCGTCGGATTCGTGCGCGACATGCCGGAAGAATTATACCGCAATCTTTCACCCGACGGCGACCTGCACGAGGCCGCCGCCCATCTGTACAAAATGCTGCAGGAACTGGACGAATGCGGCGCAACGGCAATTGCCATCATGAATATCCCGAACCAGGGCTTGGGCCAGGCGATCAATGCACGGCTGGCCCAAGTAAGGCATACAACATTATTATGATGGAATGGAAGCTGGGCAAGACATGGGATAAAGCTGGTTTTTAAAGATCATTAATAAGGACTACCTACCGCGCTTACATCATATGTCAACAAATTTGTCGTTCTTGCAGCGCTTGCAAAGAGGCCGCATAGTAAAGCCATGTCCGATTTCCTTACCTCCCTTGCCGCGATTGTCGGCGCGCCTTACGTCCTGACCTCGCCCGAGGCGACCCTGCCCTTTTTCCGCGATTACGGCGGGCGGTTTCAGGGGCGTGGCCTTGCCGTGGCCAAGCCCGCCAGCACCGAAGAAGTCGCCGCCATCGTCAGGCTTTGCAATGCCTTTCAGATTGCCGTCGTGCCCCAGGGCGGCAATACCGGGCTGGTCGGTGGATCGGTGCCGTATCAGGACAATGCCATCGTGCTGAGCCTGTCGCGCCTGAACAAATTCCGCAGCATCGATGCCGATAATTTTACCATGACGGTCGAGGCCGGCTGTATCCTGGAACAGATCCAGCAAGCCGCACGCGACGCCGGGCGTTATTTCCCGCTGGCTTTGGGGGCCCAGGGCTCGTGCCAGATCGGCGGCAATATCGCCACCAACGCCGGCGGCATCTTGACCATCCGCTATGGCAATTGCCGCGATCTTGTATTGGGCCTTGAGGTTGTTTTGCCAAGCGGCGAAATCTGGAACGGGCTGCGCAGTTTGCGCAAGGATAATACCGGTTACAACCTGAAGCATCTGTTTATCGGCAGCGAGGGCACATTAGGAATTGTTACCGCCGCTGTCCTGAAACTGTTTCCCGATCCAGGCCTGCGCGAGACATTTTTTGTCGCCACGGAATCCTTAGAAAATGTCGTGGCGTTTTTGCCGGTATTGCGTGATGCCTTTGGCGAGAATTTGCTGGCCTATGAAGTGCTTTCGCGCTGTGCTTTGGATTGTGCCCTGGAATATAATAAATCCGGCATCGAGCCTTTGGCCACGCGCACCGACTGGACCCTGTTGATTGAAATCTGCGGCAGCAGTGAAAGCGGCGCCTTGCGGCAACAGGTCGAAGACGTGCTGGCACTTGGCTTTGAAAAAGAATTATTGAGTGATGCCACCATCGCGCAAAATGAAGAACAGGCACGGCAATTTTGGACCATCAGGGAATCCGTTTCTGACGCCGTCCAGGCGCGGCCCGGAAGGTCGATCAAGCACGACATCGCTGTGCCGATCGCTGCCATGCCCGGTTTCGTCCGCGATGCCGTCGCCGCCGCCCGCCTTATTCTGCCCAATGTAGAAGCGGCGATTTTCGGCCATGCCGGTGACGGCAACCTGCATTTCGACCTGGTCAAAGGCGAGGCCATGCCGGTCGAGGAATATCTGTCGCAATGGAAACAGGTGAACCACGCCGTCCATGATGTGGTGCAAAACTATAACGGCTCCATCGCCGCAGAGCACGGGATCGGTTTTTCCAAGGTTGGTGAAATGGCCCAGCGCAAATCACCGGTCGAGATGGAACTGATGCGCAAAATCAAAGCGGCGCTCGATCCGGATCATTTGATGAACCCGGGGAAAGTGTTGCAAAGAACAGATATCTAAACTCCTGCTATTGAAAGACATTCCATGATGAATGAAACCCTGATCCGTGCCACTGTCTTTGCCGCGCACAAGCACCGGCACCAGCGGCGCAAGATGGCTGATGCCATTCCTTATATCAACCATCCGCTGGACCTTATTCATATCCTGGCGATCGAGGCTAAGATCGCCGATATCAACGTCCTGTGCGGCGCCGTGCTGCACGACACGATCGAAGATACCGATACCGAATATGACGATATCGAAAAACTTTTCGGCCCCAAAATCGCCGATATCGTGGCCGAAGTAACCGACGACAAGACCCTGCCAAAAGCCGCCCGCAAACAGGCCCAGATCGAGAAGGCTCCGCACGCCTCCCCCGAGGCAAAACTGGTCAAGTTGGCTGATAAAATCGCCAATATGCGCGATATGGCGGCCAATCCGCCATCGGGCTGGGAAATCGCGCGCATCATTGATTACATCGCCTGGTCCAAAGAAGTGGTCGACCGGATGCGCGGCGCACATGAGGTGCTGGAGAAATTATTCGACGCCGCCTATGAAACGGCCCGCGCCGCGCACCAGGGCGCAAAACCGCTCGGCCTGTTGGAATAAGCCAAATACTGATTGCTTTTTTATCTAGGCTTCGCTGCAGTGCACAAGTCCCATTCAACCAAGGAGATTAAAATGGAAATCAAGGAAATCATGTGCGCCACCCCGACCTGGATGCCTGAAAACGCCACGATCCAGGACGCCGCCAAGAAAATGCTGGAACTGGATTGCGGTTTCATCCCCGTCGGCAACGGCGAGAAACTTTGCGGCATCGTTACCGACCGCGATATCGCCACCCGCGCCACCGCCCAGGGCCTGCCGGTCACGACGCCTGTTTCACAGATCATGACATCGAAAGTCCTGTATTGCTTTGAAACGGACAGCACCCAGGACATTGCCAGAAACATGTCCGACAACCAGGTCCGCCGTTTGGTGGTTTTGAACAACCCGCAGGACAAAAAACTGTGCGGCGTCGTGTCCGTTTCCGACATCGTCACCGCCAATAAGACTGAAGCCACCGTCGCCTACGATCTGATCAAATGCGTTTCGACCCAGTCAAACAAGAACAACCAGTCCAGTGAGACGCAATCTAAAGCGGCTTAATTTAGGCCTTTTGGCAACAGAAACAGCAGGCCGCCTGGCCTGCTGTTTCTGTTACATTTACCCAAGCAATTTCTTTGCCATTTCCGCAATCCGCATGCCGTAATTAAAGGCCGTTTTGCGATCGCCCAACGGCGGCGGATCGATGGCAATGGCCGTATCCGATTGCGTCATCACGCCCATGAAGCTGCCCAGGCGATTGAGGTCATCCGGCGTCGAACCCGTCGGCATGTCGCCGCTGCCGACCCAGATCATGCCGTGCTGGGCCGCGAAAATGGCCATCTGTACCAGCACATTCAATTTATCACCGCTGTAAGAATGCGAATTGGTAAACCCTGCGGCGATCTTGTCTTTCCAGACATGCTTCATCCAGACATTGCCGCTATCGTCCATGAATTTTTTGAACGGCGCGGAAACGCTCCCCATATAGGTGGGCGAGCCGAAAACCAGCGCATCGCATCGATGCAATAAATCCCAATCAATCTCTGCGATCACGGAGATTAGATGCACTTCTGCACCACCGACCATCGCTCCTTTGCCGATTTCTTCGGCCACGATTTTCGTGCGGCCTTTTTCGGAGTGATAGAGGATGGCGATATTTATCATGAGGATACCGCCCGATGCAGCGCCAGAATTTCCGCATGCAATTCCGGGGTGCTGGCGGCCAGGACGCAATTACTCATCGCAAAACCGATCGGCGCGCCGTTTAACTGGGTGATCTTGCCCCCGGCGTTTTCAATCATGGGAATAAAGGGCGCGACATCGTAAATCTGCTGGCGGCTGTCGATGACGATATCGACAAAGCCGCTGGCCAGCAGAGCGTAATTCAGGCAGACGCCGCCATAGGTCGTCATCACGGCGCGGTCATGCACGGCCTTTACCAGCGCCGATTTATCCCTCGGCGGGCTTAAAGGGTTATTGCAGGCAAAGATCGCCTTTTCGATTGTTGCCGTGCCGCGGGTTTTGACCGGTTTGCCGTTGAACAGGGTTTCCCCGTTCCTGACACCCGTCCAGCGGTCTTTTGTTACCGGCTGGTTGCAGAGCCCCAGGATAATGCCTTGTTCGCGGTGGGACAAAGCGATCAGCGTGCCGAAATTGGTGCTGCCCGCCGTAAAAGGTTTGGTGCCGTCGATAGGGTCCAGGATCCATTGATATTCGGCATCTGGATTGCTGTGCCCCTGTTCTTCGCCGAAAATGCCGTCCTGGGGACGCTGGATTGCCAATATGTGGCGCAATTCAATTTCGATCTCCCGGTCGGCGCGCGTAACTGGCGAGGCATCGTCCTTCTGCTCGAAAGAAAGATTGGCCGAGCGGAAATATTTCAGCGCAATGGGCCCGGCGGCATCGGCCAGCGCATGGGCCAGCACGACGAATTCATCCGGACAGGTGAAACCCATTAATCGTTATTCGGCTGGTTGGTCGATTCAGCAGCCGTGTCCCGGGCCGGGTCCATCGGTTTTTCCTGGTCCTGGTCGCCCGAATGCTGTTTGGCGTCGCCCATTGGCGGGGCGCTTTGCGTGCCGGAATTTTGCGGGTCTTCCGATTTCGGCTTGGCGGCAGGGTCGCGCTTGACCAAGGGATTATCCACCTTGGCCGCCGAAGCGGGGGCGGGTGCAGGTGCATCGGCTTTTTTCCCAAGCTCAGACTCAGGCGCAGGGGCGGCATCGACTGGCATTTCCGAGGCGATTTCCTGTTCGGTCGGCAAAGGCTCCGGCGTGTCGGCAAGCGTGCGCAGATAACCGATCACGGCGGCGCGGTCTTCGGGTTTTTTCAGGCCCGGATAAGTCATTTTGGTACCCTTGGCGTAAACGGCCGGTTTCCACAGGAAGCTGTTCAGGTTTTTATAGCCCCAATGGTCGCCTTTGTCGGCCATGTCCTTGATGGTATCGGAATAGGCAAAGCCCGCTGCGTGGGCTTTTTTGTTGTTCACGATACCCCATAAATTCGGGCCAATCTTGTTCGGGCCGCCTTTGGAGAAATCATGACAGGCCAGGCAGGCCTTGGCCAAAGCCTGGCCCTTGGCGATATCGGCCTTGCCCAGCAAAGCCAGGATCGGTTCGGGACCTGTTGGGGCTGCCGGGCCGCCGCTTCCCGCACTTTCAAGCGCTGAGGTATCAATGGCGATCACCGGTTTTTCCAGCTCATGCGGCTCGGAAAACCGCTCGGCCGCAAAGCCCGCCAGTTTCGCCACGATGCCCGCCACCAGGATGGCAGCCAGGATTTTATTGAACTCAAGATTATGATTGCTCATCTGGAAAGGTCCCGTATTTTTTGCCCAGCATAGCCTAGCGTCACAAAAGTTAAAGAGGGATATATAGCGCGAATCTATGTTGACATATTTAATTTCGGTGACAAAATATTGTCATGAGAAAAAAACAAAACCTTTTTTACCCTGGTGGCAAGCCTTTGTGCCTGTACACGAAAAACAGTCAGACCATCTATGACCAGCACGGCAATTACCTTGTCAGGCCCATCGGAAAAGATAGGCGTTATACGCTGGCCTTTAAGATCTTCGACGCTGACGGGGAGATGATCAGCCGTAAAATTTTTGACAAGGACTCCAGCGACACGGGACGTATTCAGAAATTTGACCCCGATGACGCTACAGACATGTATTTTTTCGTCGATTTCGAAAATTTGGAAGAATTCACTTTTTTGGATGAGGAAAAAACCCGGCTTTATTCCCATGCAAAGCTGGACCCCGATACGCTTGCCCTTATCCATTATAAAGAATATCACGATTGCGGTCGGCTGCATTTGGATGAATCCTTGGAGGACAATCTTCAACAGGGGGAAGCTTATTATTACACCGACCAGGAGGAGAACCGGCTGTATAAAACCTCTCTTTACAAGAAGGGCTTGTCTATAAGTGAGAAATATCTGGATAAAAAGGGGAAGGTAATCGAGAAGAAAATTTATGAAGATGAGTCGACAGGAAATTACACCTGGAAAACACAGGAAAACGGCTTTCTTGAAACCACCATTTATCGTAACGATAAAATGGTTCAAGGCCGGTATTATAAAGATGGCATCCTTCAGCAAACGGTTAAATCCAACAAAAATGGAAAGATTGTTTTTGTCGAAGCCTATGACCGTGATCGTAACGGAGAAATCATTCAAACCGTAACCTGTGAACATACACGCGGATGGAACAAACAGGACCTGCCTCTGCAGGGTTTGCGAAAGAGCTTTGACGCTGAAAAACGCCTGATCGCCAATTCGGATTTCATTTATGACGAACGATACGGCGAATACATCTCCGACGGGCTGCAGGTAATCCGGGATTTCGGGATCAAGCGCTTGAAAAAGGATATTCTTCTTGAGAAATATCCCTGTGAAGTCCGGGAAGAAAATGATCTACTCGTTGCCTGGTCCGACCGGCAGGAAGCTTTTGAACAACAAAAGCTGGAAATTGGTGAACGGCAAAAGAACGGCAGCGCCATTCTTTATGATTTTGATGTCCATGCAAAACCTGCCGCCGCGGTGGCAGAGCTACAAAAACAGGACCTGTTTTACCCAAATAAGAAGCCCCTGGTCCGGTACGAGAAAGACCGCAAAACCATTTATGATTTCAATGGCGGCAGCATGCATCTGTTTCTTGATCAGAATGGCCTGCACACCCATGAAACAGAGCATTACATGCCCGGTTTCGGAACGCAGAAAAAATCCTTTTACCCAAACTCCAAAACGGCAGGCTCCTATCAGATATGCGATGAGAACGGAGAGCTTGAACTGGATGGGTGTTTTGTGATTGAACCCAAAAATTGCAAGACAACTTATTTCGCTGACAAGGCACAAAAACAAATCGATGCCATAGAGCGTTTTGATCCCTGTACAAATGAACGCGTCCAATTGACCATGTATTATCCTTCGGGCCGCATCCAGGCGCATCACTTGCGGAAAAATGGATTGTTCAGCGAGGTTTATTACCTGCAGGACGATGCGGATAATACCCTGGAAGAGGCTTATTACTACGATGCGGGCCTGCTTAAAAAAGAAGTCTTTTATCCAAGTATTTCCTGTAACGCCAAAAATGGCCCAAGGAAACGCAGCCAACAAGGCGCCGATATACGGAATTTTTCCAAGACCCATGTTCTTGCCTGCGCCGGAAAGCCCCTGGAGGAAAATTTCTATGACGATCTGGGACGTCTTGAGATGAAGGTAATTCCGCTGCATTATTCAGGAAAAAACAAACTCCCCTGTCCAAAAGGAATTTATAAATCCATGGAATGGAATGAAGCGGGAGAGCCGACTGCGGGTTATTATAATGAATATTCGCCGCGCGATACCCTTGTATCGACACGGTTGTTTACCAGCGACCCGCAAAAGGGAAAATTTGTCCTGGATAATGTGGAAATCAACCGGTATACCGGCCTGTGCTTTTACGAGAACGGCCATATGGTGGATGTTGCCACGGTGGAGGTTATCCAGCAGAACGACATGCTTATCGCTGCATCCCATTCCGTTAAAAACAGGGTCCTCCCCTCATGACAAAAACCCCCTCATTCCAGGGTGCCTTGGCTTTCCAGGGCGCTTTGGGCGCCTACTCCCATCTGGCCTGCCGCGAAATTGCGCCGGATGCCGTGGCGCTGCCCTGTACCGATTTCGAGGCGGCGATTGCGGCGGTGCATGAATTGCGGGCGGATATGGCCTTGCTGCCGGTGGAAAACTCCATTGCGGGGCGCGTAGCCGATATCCACCATCTTTTGCCAAACAGCCGCCTGCACATCATTGCCGAGCATTTCCAGCCGATCCGCCATTGCCTGCTGGCGCTGCCAGGGGCAAACATTGGAGATATCAAAACGGTCTCCAGCCATATCCATGCCTTGCCCCAATGCCGCGACATCATCCGCAAATATGGCTGGGCCCGGCATGTTTCGTCGGACACCGCGGCGGCGGCGGGTGAAGTCGCCGCCAAAGGCGATGCCTCTTGGGCCGCTATTGCCTCGTCCCTGGCGGGCGAGATTTACGGGCTGCAGGTTCTTAACCCCGATATCAGCGATGCCAGGAATAACACGACCCGGTTTTTGCTGATGTCGCCTGAACCTTTACTGCCAAGCCCAAATACCGGACCGGTGATGACCAGCCTGATCTTCCGCGTCCGTTCGGTCCCGGCGGCCTTGTACAAAGCCTTGGGCGGCTTTGCCACCAACGGGCTGAATTTGACGAAAATCGAATCCTATCTGGAAAACGCCGATTTTTCCGCCGCGATGTTTTACGTCGAAGTCGAAGGCCACCCGGAAACCGAATCCATGCGCCATGCCATGGCGGAGTTGGCGTTTTATGCCGACGGCATCCGGATTCTGGGCGTTTACCTGGCCCATCCCTATCGCAGAAAGTTACCGCTCTAGATTTTTTTCTTATGAAAAATTACCTACAATTTTAAATAGTTTTAATCTATTTATTCTATCCTGTTGAGATCAACCATCAAACGGGGTGCCCCTATGTCCGACCAGCAAAACTCGCCTGCCCACAACCTTGCCCAAAGCCAGGAGATCCTGCGCAAGGCCAAATGGGACGATTTCGGCATGAGCGTTTTTCTGGTCGTGATGGGTACAGGCATTCTGCTTGCAGCCTGGATGCTGGTCCAGCAGGCCGCAAGAAACCAAGTCATCCGCGAATTTGCCACTGCTGCGCGCGAGGGCAATATGTATGTGCTGTCCGCCAATACCGACTGGGACAGTGTACGCGACGGCCTGAAACGCGACCTTAAAGAGCGTGCCGCCTCCAGCGATACACTGCCCCGGGACGAAGCCGCCCTGGACGAGCTGGTCGATTATTACGTGCGCCCGCAAAATCTGCCCAGCCTGCTTTATTATTATAACGCCAACGCCGCCCATATAAACCCGGCCGATTTTGTCCGCGATGTGTCTTTAAGCGGCATCACCCAATTCACCGTCGAGATCGGCGCCCCGCCGCAATTCGACAAGCCCTGGCTGAATAATCTCGAGCCCGTGCGCGCCACTTTTGCCCTGGACGGGTTGAACTGGAAGCTGAAACAGATCCACGCCCCCGATTACCTGATCCCCGCCAGCGCCCCGACCGCCCATTTCATGACTAAGGCTGGGACAAGGTCGTAAATATGGCCCGTAATGGATTATTAAGCCCGCCGCCCTAGATAAAGCTGTCTGGCTTATCAGGGGAACACCAAGATGCCCGAACTTCCCGAAGTGGAAACCGTCTGCCGCGGGTTGCGCAAATCAGCCCTTGGCCGCACCATCGAAAAAACCGTGCTGCACCGTGCGGGACTCCGCTTTCCTTTTCCGGCAAACTTCGCCAAGGACGTCACCGGCCACAAAATCGCCCGTATCGACAGGCGCAGCAAATATATCCTGATGGGGCTGGAAAATGACGGCAAGATCCTGATCCATCTGGGCATGTCGGGCCGTTTGATTTTTACCGACGATAATGACTATGTCCCGACCAAGCACGACCATGCCCAGTTCTTTTTCGATAACGGCACGGCGCTTTTGTTCAACGATATCCGCCGTTTCGGCGTGATGGATTACCTGACCCCAGGACAGACCAAACATAAATTGCTGGACGATATCGGCCTGGACCCGTTTTCCGACTGGGTCACGCCACAATGGCTGTTCGAAGCCCTGCAGAAACGCCGCGTGTCGATGAAAAACGCCCTGATGGACCAGAATTTGCTGGCCGGCCTTGGCAATATCTATGTCAGCGAATCTTTGTTCACGGCCCGCATCTGGCCCGAGCGATTAAGCAACACCGTTACCCTGGCCGAAGCAAAAAAACTCGTCCCCGCCATCCGCAAGGTCCTGACCGCCGCTATCGATGCCGGGGGAAGCTCCCTGCGCGACTACGTCCAGACCGATGGCGAACTGGGGTTCTTCCAGGACAAGTTCCAGGTCTATGGCCGCACCGGCAAACCTTGTATCCGCTGCAAAACCCCCATCGAGAAAATAGTACAGGCCGGACGCGCGAGTTTTGCATGTCCGAAATGCCAGAAGTGATTATTCAGCAGCGGTAAAACTCTTTGCCGGGGCAATAAACCGCGAATGGTATTCCTTGGAATATTTCTCCGTGATCGCTTGGATCACCCCGTCATTCACCAGTTGCTGCAACGATACATTCAACATGTCGCGCAGATGGTATTCGCCAAGGGGAAGGGTAATGTGTTCGCCAAAAACACGCACGGGGCCAATCCCTTCGACCTTGCGCAATTTATTGGGATTGTTCTTGGAAAAATCATTGACGATCGCTTCGTCCACGAAAACGATCTCGGCTTTTTTTGTGGTCAGATACAATAGTGTTTCACCGATTGAGGCCGTCTGCGGTAAAAATTGCGGCACGGCATGGGGCAGTTTTTCCCGCGCGAGATCGGCCGAGACATCGCCTTCGACACCGGCCACTTTGATTTCTTTTTGATTGGCTTTCTGCAGATCGCCGTCAAAGCGTTTATCGTCCGCCCGGACAAAGGCGTAATTCACGTCGTAAAATGTCGGCATCGTGTAGGTCATCGTCGCCAACCTGTCCGGGCTTGGCCACAGCGAGGCGCACATCACATCCGCCTTGCCCGTATTCAATCCGGTTGCGACATCGCCCAGACCCAGTTCCGCGCTCCAGTTCAACTTCAGCCCGAGATTGCGGGCGACGGCTTCCATAATGTCGTAATTGATGCCCGAAAATTTCCCGGTATTAGTATCTTTGGTGATATAAGGCGGATAAACAAAATAACCGCCATTGATGGTTTTTGTTTTCATCACTCGGTCAAAAACAGGTTCGGCGGCAAAGGCCGGAAAGGCCAAAAACAGGGTAAGACAGATGATAGAGGACATTTTTGCGTACATGAAAGAACTCCTATTTGTTTTCATATTTATAGTAACATATCTAACTTATTATTAAACAAGCTTATTTATATATGGGCTATAGTTTCAAACCATCAGACTTGAGGCGACCTATATTATGATCTCAGGTGAACAGATTCGCGGTGCGCGCGCCATGTTGGATTGGAAGCAATCGGACTTGGCCAAAAA
>JAQGJA010000181.1 GCA_028290805.1 Alphaproteobacteria bacterium | reverse complement strand
CATCAGCACTGCCGAAGTTTAATCTTATTGGACTATTAGTACTACTATGCTGCAAAGTTAATGTACACGTACCTGAAATATTAGCACAAATAAATAGGTCGTTTGATGATAGTGTAAGATTTGATGACCCCACAGCTATAGCCTGTGTAGTTGTGATTGTACCGGTACCTGAATTAAGTGTAGTGTTCCCTGTACTGGTTATACCGCTAATGCTGTTGACGGTCCCGAGAGAAAGATTATTGTTTCCATTAACAAGATTGATCGAACCTGTATTACCAGAAACTGTACCAATAGCGTTACTGGCATTGGTTAATGTATATATACCCGCTGCACCGGATAGGGAAAGATTGGTTGTAGTAATGGCCTGGGTCTGGCTGATGGAACCCGGGGCCGTCAAATTCAATGTTGCACCGCTGATAGCCCCGTTGAGATAAATGTTGTTATGCGCGACAAGCGAAAGACTAGTTGCTGCGCCCCATATTATCGCATCGGATACGGTTATATTGCCGGCCTGGGACCCAGTGGCGCGGGTCTGCACAATAACGTTCGCACCCGATAGGGCATTTTGCAAAGTTGTTGTATTTAAATTAGAGACAGCGTCATCAGCATTAGGCTGGTAAGGAGAAGAAGCATCGACATTACTGTCGGCACTTGTTGAGATCGTAATATTAGTAGGATCCAGCAGCAAAGTGCCGAACTCGCCTTTGGTCGCGCTTAGATCTGCATGACCGTTGAAGTTCAGCGTGTTTTTCCCTGACACTTCGGCAAAGCCGCCATCGCCGCTTTGCTCTCCTCCCCTGGCAGAGATAGAACCGTTATAATCAGTATGCCCATCCGCCCAGACGACGATGCTGCCGCCATTGCCCTTGTCCGTGGCGTCCGCCCTGATCGTGCCGGCGCTGTCGATGGTGGTCGTTTCTGCCCTTTGGATCCCCTCGCCGCCCTGGTAACCGCCGCCAATCCTGATAGTGCCGCCGCCATTGGTGCCAGAGGCATCGATATTGGCCTGTTTTACTCCAACCTGCCTGCCCGTAACCTGGATCGTCCCGCCAAGCGTGCCGGTGGCTTTGATACTGCCGGAGGCAATCACCTTCCCTTTAGGAGCAGCGCTGCCGCTTAAAATGATCTTTCCGCCTTCCTCGCTGGCGGAAGTGGCATTCAGCGTACCGGTGTTGAGGATAAGCGCATCAACAGAATCTTTCGCCTGTGCTGCGGTGATCTGGATTGTGCCGGCTTGCGTGTTTATGGTCCCCGCATTGGCGGCCAGCTGGCTGTTGATGGCATCCGACGCCTTTACCGCGACCAGACCGTCTCCGTATAGATCCAGCGTGAAGCTGTCTCCTGAAGCCAGCTGCACCTTGCCCAGCTTCGCTTCTATGGTTCCATTATTGACCACATGCGGCGCCACAAACCCCACCAGCCCCGCTTCTTTCGCCGTGATCTGCCCGTTATTAATAACGGCTGCATCCGGATTGCCCGCCTTGTCAAAGACAGGACGTGCCTCCTGCATGAAGCGGTCCTTGTCGATATCCGCCGTGGTGGCAATCAGCCCGTTGACATCCACCTTTGCGCTTTGCCCGAACACGACCCCGTTGGGGTTCATCACGATCACATGCCCGTTGGCCTGCAACGACCCGTTAAACTGTGTTGGCGGACCATTGGTAATTCTGTTCAAGGCAATGGAATTAGTTCCAGGCTGGCTAAACTGCACAGATTCATGCGCCTGGGTGTCGAAACTGTTCCAGTCGATGACTACCCGGTCTGAACTCTGAGTGACATTCACTGCCGCGCTGCCCTGACCCGCAATCGACGCATTTCCAGCACTCACCACCCCGCCGTCGGGTCCGGCATAAGCAGAACCAGCCATCAGCAAGACACTAGACACAGAACCCAGCAGGCTTTGCACCAGTAAGCGCCGGATCATGGATGGGGCAAACGGGATGGTAATAGCAAAAACTCCAGATACAACAAAATGCAATTAGGCCAATATTGACCATTTCCCACTTTAAACCTTAAGCCCCTTAAAATGTCTTAATTACGCAGGGTTACTTCTCAGGATGTCCACCCTGACAAGGTCTGAATTCAAGTCGGCCCAGATGTTAAAAGAGTTCCCTTGGAGCGCGCCGGAGGGAACCAGCAAATGGCCATGCTGCATACATTGAATGCCTTGAAGGACTTTCTCCGCTGGCTTGCAACCCAGCCTGGGTATAGAAGCCGGATCGTGTTAACAGATATTGATTATCTAAGTCTATCTGAAAAAGAAACCCGTGCGGCGAAGGCTCCAAAATACCGAGCGTGGCCGACATTGGAACAAATACGCAAGACCGTATTTTCGATGCCTGTTGAAAACGACATCGAAAGGCGAAATCAGGCATTGATCGCCTTACCCTTGTTTCCGGCATTGAAACGTTTTTCTTTCCTGTAGGAGAGATCTTACAAAAATTGTGACTGATTGGGTTATTTACCGGCGAAGGGTAAAAATGTATGGCAATGATGATCCGGTATTCCAACAGACAGCCGTTTCTCTTGATAAACACAATGCCTTTCAGCCCGATGGCCTGAAGCCTGCTTTCTGGTCAACGACCGCCGCGATCCGCGAAGTTTTCAAAAATGCGTTTGCGGATGCTGGCCTCCCCTATTTCAACCCGCATTCTTTCCGCAAGACTTTGACGGCGCTGGGTCAGAACCGCTGCACGAATGCCGAAGGATTCAAAGCATGGAGTCAAAACCTTGGACATGACAGCGTTTTGACGACCTTTACCAGTTACGGCGCTATTCCGACAGACAGGCAAGGCAACATTATCACTTCCTTGGGAAAAGATACCGGCGATGTAACTCCATAAAAGGCCATGTTTGATATGCTGCAGGATATACAGAGACGCCTTCCCACACCACCGGATGGAAACTAACCCTTGGCACCAGCCTGACAATTTGGCACTTTAAACGTACATAGCCGAAAGTGCCAAAATGAATATTAACAATTACATCA
>JAQGJA010000154.1 GCA_028290805.1 Alphaproteobacteria bacterium | reverse complement strand
TTAAAATTTGATAAGTATCAAACACCTTTATAGTGTAGAATTGCCCTTATAAGAAAACAGTGCGGTTATAGGGGTATCCCATAAAGCGCGGATAAAACGTCTTTTTGCCTTTTTGGTTGAAAAATCCCCGCATACCGCCATATTACCTGATAAACCTTTTGGAATTACGACTTTGACTGCACCTCTCCTTCTCAGTGTCCAGGAAGCCACTGTGCGCTATGCCGCACGGACGGTATTCGAGGATCTCTCATTCAATATTCAGGCCGGAGACAAGATTTGTCTTATCGGTAAAAACGGCGCGGGCAAAAGCACGCTGATGAACATTATCACCGGCCAGCGCGAGCTGGATGGCGGCAAGAACTGGAAACTGCCGGGAATTTCCGTGGGTTATTTGCGCCAGGAAATTACCTATCAGCCGAATCAGACCGTCTATGACTATGTGTTTGAAGGCCTAAAGGACGAAAACCAGGACGAAAGCAACGCCTATAAGGTTGAACAGATTCTCGAACCCTTGGAACTGGACACCACCGATATCATGGCCAGCCTTTCGGGTGGCCAGCTGCGCCGCGTGGCGCTGGCGCGTTCGCTGGTCGAGCAACCCGAGATTTTGTTGTTGGATGAGCCGACGAACCATTTGGACCTGGATGTGATCGAATGGCTGGAAAAATATATCAAAGCCTATCGCGGCGCCGTCGTTTGCGTCAGCCATGACAAAACATTTCTGACCGCGATATCGGATAAGGTTTTCTGGCTGGACCGTGGCCGTCTGCGCACCTGTCCGCGCGGCTTTGCCTTTTTCGAGGAATGGCAGACCCTGTTATTAGAGCAGGAAGAACGCGAATTGCAGAACCGCCAAAAAATCGTCGATATCGAAGTCGAATGGGCCAGCAAAGGCGTCAAGGCCCGGCGCAAACGCAATATGAGCCGGCTGGACAAAATGCGCGTCGAACGCGAACGCCTGAAAAACGACAAGGCTTCGTTCCGCCGCATCATGACCAAGATCGAATTACCGAAACTGGAACATGAAGGCTCGTCCAAGATTGTCGCGGAATTTTATAATGTCTGTAAAACATTCACCGATGGCCCGCGCGAAAAAATCATTCTGGACAAATTCAATTTCCGTATCATCCGCGGCGACCGCATCGGGATTTTGGGCAAGAATGGTTCGGGTAAGACGACATTCCTGAATTTGCTTCTAGGGCTGATGGAGCCCGATATGGGCAAGGTGAAACTGGCCCGCGATCTGGGCTTTTCCTATTTCGACCAGAAGCGTAAGGATTTGGACCCGACTGATACGCTGTGGAAAACCTTGTGTCCCAATGGCGGTGATCATGTCGATGTGATGGGAAAAAACCGCCATGTCTGCGGTTATCTGCGCGATTTCATGTTCGATCCGGCCCAGGCCACGCAACCAGTCAGCACGCTTTCTGGGGGACAGAAAAACCGCCTGATGCTGGCCAAGGTCCTGGCTAATCCGGGCAGTTTCCTGATCCTGGACGAGCCGACCAATGACCTGGATATGGAGACGCTGGATATGCTGGAGGAAATTCTTTCCAATTATACCGGCACGCTGATCGTGGTCAGCCATGACCGCGATTTCCTGGACCAGACTGTCACGAAAATCCTGGCTTTTGAAGGCAATGGCAAGGTTGAAGGCTATATCGGCGGTTACAGCGATTATTTGGAAGTGCGCCAGAATGAGGCGCGCGAAGAAGAAATGGAAACGGCTCGAAAATCCGCCGCGTTGAAACCCGTGCAGGCGGAAAAGAAACCGGCGCAAAAGCTGAGTTATAAAATCCAGTATGAACTGGACAATTTGCCGATGCGTATTGCCGGGCTGGAAAAAGAAATCCGGCAACTGGAAAATTCCCTTGCCGACGCCAATCTTTATGCGCGGCAGCCCGAGAATTTCCAGAAATATTCGAGCCGGCTGACCTTGGCAAAATCCGAGCTGGAGCAGGCCGAATTGCGCTGGCTGGAACTTGCAGAGATAAGCGCACAGGTGGCGAATTAAATCTTGAATTTTATACGTCTTTTCTCTCTGGTTATAGAGATTTTATAATGGGGCTTCTAGCTTTGGGTTCTGTTATAAAATAATATCTGAGGAGATATAAAATGAGAGCTTTATGCTGGCACGGCCATGGCGATGTACGCATTGATAATGTACCTGAACCCGTCCTGATCGACCCGCGTGATGCGATCATCAAGGTAACCTCGACCGCCATTTGCGGTTCCGATCTGCATTTGCTGGATGGCTATATGCCGACGATGGAAGCAGGCGATATTTTGGGCCATGAATTCATGGGTGAAGTCGTCGAACTGGGTTCGGCGGTCAAGAATTTAAGCATTGGCGATCGTGTCGTTATTCCATTTACCATTGCCTGCGGCGAATGCTTCTTTTGCGAACGCGGCATGACGTCATTATGCGATATTTCCAATCCGAACAAGGAAATGGCCGCCAAAGTCATGGGCCATTCGCCTTCGGGCCTGTTTGGTTATTCCCACATGCTGGGTGGTTTTTCCGGCGGCCAGGCTGAATATGTGCGCGTGCCTTTTGCTGATTTCGGCGCCTTTAAAATTCCAGCCGGAATTTCGGATGAACAGGTCCTGTTCCTGACTGATATCTTCCCGACCGGCTATATGGGTGCGGAAAACGCCAATATCGAACCCGGTTCGACGGTTGCCGTCTGGGGCTGTGGTCCCGTCGGCCAGTTCACCATTAAATCCGCCTGGATGCTTGGCGCGGGCCGCGTGATTGCGATCGACCGCGTGCCGGAACGCCTGGAAATGGCCCAGCGCGAAGGCCGCGCCGAAACCATCAATTTCATGGAAGAAGACGTCTATGAGCGCCTGCAGGAAATGACTGGCGGACGCGGCCCCGACAGCGTCATCGATGCTGTCGGTTGCGAAGCCCATGGTGCCGGCGCGGTGGATGCCGTTGTCGATAAAGCCAAAGCTGCGGTTATGCTGACCACCGACCGCGCACATGTCCTGCGCCAGGCGATCCATTGCTGCCGCAAAGGCGGGACGGTTTCGGTTCCCGGCGTTTATATTGGTTTCCCTGATAAAGTGCCAATGGGTTCTTTCGTCAATAAGGGCCTGACGATGAAAACGGGACAGACGCATGTGCACCGTTATTTGCGCCCATTGATGGACCGCATTGAAAATGGCGAAATCGATCCCTCTTTCGTTATCACACACCGTTTAAATTTAAATGACGCACCGGAAGCGTATAAGACATTCCGTGCCAAGGAAGATGGCTGTATTAAGGTTGTGCTTAAGCCATAGGTTTTTATCACAGGATTAGAAAAACCGCCGGTTTTCCGGCGGTTTTTAGTGGGAAATGTAACGGAAATCCCGTATCCCCGTTGAAGAGCGGGGTCCATCTAACGGTGATACAATTCTCTCAATCGAGCGATTGCCGTGAAGCATAATGGAACCCGTTCTACAACGGGGATGCGGATAAAGTGCTCACTCCTAACTATCTATTCAAACGCCCCAAAAGCTGGACGGTATCGGCCGTGATATTTTTTGCAGCACGTTGAAAGGCGATGTCGAATGCGGTGATAATCTGCTGCATCCCGTCGCCTTCCGAGTTTTCTTTTTGATCATAAACCCGTGTCGAAAGAATCTCGTTCGTATCCTTGCGGATCAGTTTCACGGCCAGGCGGATATGCGCGCGGGGCGTAGTTGTATTGATGATATATTCCGACTGGAAATCACGGATTTCGACCAGCAAAGCGTAATCCTCATTCATGGTAATAAGGTCGTTGCCAACCGACTTCAAAGCGCCGCTGGCGTCAAAGCTTTCGACCAGGACGGATTGCACCACGGCATTCAGATTGCCTGCCCATTTCGTGTCGGCATAATAATCGATCTGGTTATCGCTGCGGCGCAGGGCGATGCGTTCGCCGTCCAGGCCGGGGACAACCTGGGGCAATAATATCTGCAGATTGACGGGCAGGCGTGCCGACGCATTTTGCGCCGCCATCTGCGGCGGGTTAAGCGTGAAAAGCCTTGGCGCTTCCGCGCCCTTGGGCAGCAGGGAACAACCCGACAAAAGCAAAAGGGAGAGGGCAAGCGATAATTTTTTCATGGATATTTCCTTTAACGGGCTTTAACGCCACCCTGCTGGGTGGGGATAATGATCTGGGAAGGGTTTTCCTTGATATTGCGCGACAGGGATTGAATTTCGCGCGTGGTTTTCTTGATCTCGATCTGCAATTCATGCAAATCGTTATAGCTTTTCTGGGTCAGTTGTCCCGTGTCATCCGTCAGCCTGCCGATTTTATCCATGGTCAGCGCGGTATTTTTCAGGATGCGCTGGGTATCTTCGCGCGAATTATTGGCAATGTCCTTGATCCCCGCGGCGGCCGGGCCCATTTCGGCAACGGCCTTTTGCAGTTCCTTGATCAGGGAATTACCGTTGCCATCTTCACCACCGACAGCGGTACTGAATTTTTCCAGGTTGAGCAGGATATTGGAAAAACGTTCGCTGTTTTCCTTGCTGGCAAATTTACCCAGCTTGTTTGCAACTTCGGTGAATTTCTCCAGCATGTCGGGAATGGTATCCACGATCTGGCGAAACTCGGACGGGGCGGAAGGGATGATGGGCAGGCGATTTTTGCCGATGGTCTGGATCGGCTCACCGCCCGCCACCGTGCCGCGCAATTCGATATAAGCGATGCCCGTAATCCCCTGCATCTGCAAAATGGCCACGGTGCCCTTTGTGATCGGCGTGTTGTCCAATACCTGCATCACGATATGTATCTTGGACGGGCTGCGATGCGAGATTTCAATCACGGTCACCTGGCCGACATCGACGCCGCGATATTTGACGGCCGATCCAACGGTAAGACCGTTGACGGATTCGCTGACGAAAGTCTGATAGGTTTTCAAATCCTCGTCATTGCTTGACCCGGCCATCCAAATGACAAAACCCAATATGGCGACGACAAGGCTTACGACAAAAACGCCGACGCGAAGGTAATTTTGTTTAGGTTCCATGTTCCGACTTCCCGTTTGTCTCGTTGTTCTCGTCTTTTGCCAGCATTGCGCGGCCACGCGGTCCGTGGAAATAACTCTGGATCCAGGGATGCGTCGATTTCAATAGGTTTTCAATCGTATCGAGGGTCATCTTTTTATCGACCAATACGGCGACCTTGTCGCAAACCGTAAACAGCGTGTCCAGATCATGGGTGATGATGATAATGGTGACCCCAAGGCTTTTTTGCAATTCCAGAACGAGCTGATCGAATTCTGCTGCCGCAATCGGGTCAAGACCCGCAGTGGGTTCATCCAGAAACAAGATCGGCGGATCGACGGCCAAGGCGCGGGCCAGGCTGGCGCGCTTGATCATGCCGCCCGATAATTCAGACGGGTATTTCGCTGCGGCAATGGCGGGCAGGCCAACCAGATTGATTTTCATCCGCGCCAGGCTGCGACAGGTTTCCTCGGATAAATCGCCGCGTTCTTTCAGCGGCACCATGATGTTTTCCTCGACCGTAAGGGCGGAAAACAAGGCGCCTTTTTGGAACAACACGCCGAACTGGCCGGGCCTGTTCGATTCTTCTCCCATCACTTTGATCTCGCCTTCGGTCGGTTTTTGCAGGCCGACGATGGTGCGCATCAGGACCGATTTCCCGCTGCCCGAACCGCCGACCAGCCCGATCACCTGAGGCTTGTCAATTTCGAAATCCAGGTGATCATGCACGATTTGGGTGCCGAACTGGTTGACCAAGCCGTGCACGGAAATAATGGGCGGGTTTTGCGCATCGGCCATCTAAAAACCCAGCCGCGTAAACAGGATTGAAAACAAGGCATCCATCAAAAGGACCAGGAAAATGGATTGCACCACCGATGTCGTGGTCAGGCGCCCGACGCTTTCGGCGGAACCGGAAACCTGCATCCCGCGCATGCAGCCAACCATGGCGATGCAAAAAGCAAAGACGGGGGCCTTGATCATGCCGACCAGGAAATCATTGACGCCGACTGCGGCGCGGAAGCGGTCCAGATACTGGCCCGCATCGA